>JAOZPO010000106.1 GCA_029932715.1 Halobacteria archaeon
AAAAAAATCCGGTGACTATTACACCCGAGGACTCTATCTCTGATGCTGCACGGATAATGCACAGGAGCGATTTTAACCGGATTCCCGTGGTAGATGTTGAAGGCAAGTTAGTAGGGGTAATAGCAAGAGGTGATATTATTGGTGTTTTTGCAAAATAAATATAACATCTTGCAGTAAATCCTTTGTTCTCTTACAGAAGGTAGTATACTCGTGCAAATCCGCATAATCCCGTGGTTGTTTGTGTAAAGGCGATAGATACAATGTTTATCGAAATACTGGGCAGAGTAGTAGTAATCGTGGCAATACTGTTTTTGACTCTTTTAGTACTGGCACTCTTCTTTTGCTTCTTTATCTTTCGCACAAAGCGGATAATATTCCCCAATCTCGTATTGTTCATAATAAGCTTGCTATACGAGCCTTTACGCAGGTTGCTTTCCTTCTTTCGGGTTGATCCCGTTCTGATAGACCGTGTATCGGTAGAGATAAGAAACGCAGTTAACTACCACGATTTCGCAGTTACTGACTTAGAAGAGCGTGTGCTGCTCCTACCACAGTGCATCCGAAGCACGGACTGTCCTGCTAAACTGAACTCTCTGGACGGTATCCACTGCACGGGCTGCGGCAAATGTGAAATCGCAGAACTAAGCGCTATTTGTAAAGATCTGGGCATCCGATTGTACATATCACCCGGCGGGACATTCACGGGGCGGATACTTATGCGCAGCCGCCCAAAAGCAGTGGTAGGTGTCGCTTGCTATCCCAACCTGCATGAAGGAATGCTAAATACAAAGCGTATGGGCATACCAGCCCAGGGCGTGCCATTAACAACCTATGGTTGCGTCAATACCACGGTGGACATTGAAGAGATAATAAACAAATGTAAACTGCAAACGACAAAATGATAGACCCAATACCTGTTCCTGTATACCAAATAATAGGAGAAATCGTTATAATCCTGATTATCGTAGTGGTATCGTTGCTTTTAGCTGCTGTATGTTTAGCCATCTATAAAAGGGACCTGTTCCCCAGGTTTACGCTGTTTGTGCTCAATCTCTTTTACCAGCCATCCAAGCTGTTCCTTGCATACTTTAATATAAATCCTGTAATCATAGACGAGATAGGCATTGCACTGATTAATTCAATATACAAAGATGCGTATGGTAAGACAGTGGTGAATAAGAGAATACTGTTCCTGCCTCAGTGCCTTCGCAGCCTGGAATGCCCGGCGAAGACGTCACCGCAAGAGGGTATAATGTGTAAAGGCTGTGGTAAATGTGGAATCGCAGAAATCAAAGATAAGTGTGATGAACAGGGTATAAGCATTTGCATAGCTCCTGGTGGGGAGTTCGTTAAGCGTGCGATAAGAGATAAGAAGCCTATGGCTGCGATGGGCGTTGCATGCCAGTGTGACCTTTACGAAGCTATGAGATATGTTACATCAAAAGATGTGCCAATGGTAGGCGTAGTGCTTTCAAAGACCGGCTGCGTTATGACCGAAGTGAATTGGGGTGATGTAGAAAAAATGCTGCTTTATCGCTCTTCCGCTTAGACTAATCTAATAGCAAGAAATCTATTAAGCATACTCTGTTCTCAAAAAACGAATAAGGAAAAGTACAATGCGAAGATAGTTATCGGCGCAGATGGTGTTAATAGTATCGTTTCAAGATATGTTCGAGAACCTTATAAGCCAGACAGACGAGTTGGGGCTCTCTGTATTGCCGCGGAGATTCCGGCTGGTAATGCGGAAGTTGATGAGTACATAGAGAATGCCGTTGATATTCATTAGCCATAGAAAATGTTCCTTTATAGTAAGTAGATAAATGTTGACCCAGCTAAGATTGTTTTTTTACTTTTATTATTCTTGCCTTTCTTTTTACCTCTCTCTCCAGTTCATCTAAGCTTCTTCCCACCTTATAGTCCTTCGATTCTATCAATTTATCGTCCGTCACCAAATCTGATTTTCTCGCTCGTAGCATCCTACGAAGTTCCCTCTTTGCCGGACCTCCTTTTGCATTATGCCTCTCTATGCTTAACTTGATGTTCAATGCCCTATTTACTTTCTTCTCGGTTAGTCCCCGCTTACTAAGTTTTTTACCTGTGTGGCGTGTAGCAAACGTATCTAATTCACTAAGCACTGCTTTTCCATTATCCTTTAACGCAACCCCTTCCTTTACCAAATCCGATACGATTGCATGTGCGGTTCTAAAAGGAACGTTGGCTTCGCGTACGATCGTATCCGCCAGCTCAGTTGCAGTCGTGAATCCAACTTGTGCCTGCTTCGCCATCTCTTCCTTGTTCAATTCCAGCTTCTCTACCATGCTTTTCATCACCGACACCGAAGCCGCAGAGGTCTTAGTTGCTTGCAAAAGGTGCGGTGTTACCTCTTGCAAATCGCGATTATAAGAATATGGTAATGCTTTGCATATCGAAAGCACAGCCATTAAAGAGCCATAAACCGTGCCGGTCCTTGCCCTGATGAGTTCTGCATAGTCGGGATTGCGTTTCTGCGGCATTATTGAACTACCAGTTACATATTCCGCGTGAACGCGAACGAAATTGAATTCTGAGCTGCTCCACAGTATTATCTCTTCGGCAAGTCTGCTCAGATTGGTCATCAGATTGGCATAGCAGGAAATCACGTCTATGACAAAATCCCTTGTGGATACGGCATCCATCGAATTCTCCAGCACGGAATCAAATCCAAGCAGTTTCGCCGTTCTCTCACGGTCTATTGGGAATCCCGTAGATGCAAATGCGGCTGCACCCAATGGGCTTACATTTATATACTCATAAGCACTCATAAGCCTCCAGAAATCACGCGCGAACGCATCGGCATACGCCAGGAAATGATGTGCAAATATGGTGGGCTGTGCATGTTGCAGATGTGTATAACCCGGCATAACGGTGTCAATGTTCGCCTTTGCTTGTTTTAGTAACTCGGCTCTCAACTCGTTTACGCTCTTTATAATGTCCAATAACTCAGCACGAAGCGCGACTCTTATGCTCGTTGCCACCTTGTCATTTCGCGACCGCCCGGTATGCATCTTACCCCCTATATCCTCGCCGATCTCCTTTATCATAACCGATTCTATCGCAGTATGCACATCCTCATAAGATGGGAGAGCGTGTTCAACGAAATAATCTGAATTTATCTTATCCAGGCAGTTTAGAATCGCCACTACGTCCCTCTTCTTCAATATCCCCTTCTCTCTTAGCATAACTACATGCGCCTTATCCACGAGCATATCTGCCTGGAATAGCCACTTATCCGCTTCTAACGATAATATATAATCTTTTCGTGTTTGCATCTTCCTTCCTCTGTTTTGCGTCACTATTGTAATAGGCGTTTTTATAATTATCCTTTTGGGTGCCAAAATCTATTCTGAGGCATCCCTGTTAAACATCCTATCATCTTAAATATCACTCGTGTCGCCCTGGGAATGGCATCCAGGTAATACTGGACAGCTTATAGTGTATCCCCCTTCTTCTAAAAATCCTTCTTTATAACAACTTTGAATCTCATTTATTCACTATACTTAATAGATACTATTTATTTATTACATAGCAAAAGAGTAAAGTTGAGGAAGCAATGCTGAAGCCAGCAGAGATGCGGGAACTGCGAATCATCACACTTGATGAGCATTTAGATGGGGTAATCAAGCGAATAGACGCTTTGGGCTCCGTACATCTTACGGACATAGAGGAATTCTCAAATGTCTGGCAGGATTTAATAGAACCTTCATTGACTGGTGATGAGTTATTAAAATCCTCTGAGCTACTGATGAGGATAAATAACCTGATTGCTCTGTTACAGCCACAGGCAGAGGTAAAAAAGAGCTTGAAGGAGCTGCTCTTTAAAGAGCAGGTAGAAGAGAAAGTGGCGAAAGCGGAGGGACTAGAATTAGAGCAGATAGAGCCCGAATTCGCTAAATTGGAGAAGCGAGTAAATGAGTTAATAAGCAAGAACGAGCGGTTAAAGAGCGAGTTATCAAATACTAATGAACTGTTAGGGGTATTACGAATTTTAGATGATTTTGGCGTTGATTTGGATTTCATAGGCGAGAAGGACTTTATCGTTACATATGCGGGTAAATTGCCATTGGCGCATTTAGAAGAGCTGGAGGGGACCCTCAAATCGGTAGTTGGTGAGAACCAGTTCGCTGTATCGAAACTGATAACAGAAGGGGAAGAAGAGGTTGCATTTGCGCTGATTGTAGCATTGAAGGATGATAAAGAGGTAGTGGAGAGGGCGCTGATTCGACTGGAATTTGAGTTCTGGCAGCGACCCAGAATAGAGCTACCTGAACGGATAAAGGATGCAATAGCGGAAGTGGAGCGTAGTCAGAAGCGGCGGGATGGCGATATAAAAGAGACAGAGCGAGAGGTAGCGGAAATACGAAATACGAAGTTATCTGAGTTACTTGCAATGCAAGAATTTATGCAGATAGAGGATAATAAGGCAAAGGTAAAGGTTCTGTTTGGTCATAGTGAATGTGTACGGGTTATCGAGGGCTGGACGCCCAAAGAGGAGGTGGATACCGTAAAAGCGGGGATACGCGAGGAGACGGGGGGATACTCCGTGGTTGAGGAGATAGAGCCGAAGCGAGACGATGCGCGAGTACCCTCATTGCTCAAGAATCCCGGATTTTTGAAGCCTTTTGAATCCATAATAAAGATGTATGGACATCCATTATACAACGATATAGACCCAACAGTGATCACTGCTATAATCTTCCCGCTTCTCTTTGGTCTTATGTTCCCTGATATGGCTCATGGACTGATTATACTATTACTCGGGCTGGCTTTGATGTTTGCATTTAAGGGTTTGGAAGAAGAAATTCGCGGTATGGGCATAATTATAGCATTATGCGGGCTTTGTTCGGTAGTTGCCGGTGCGTTATTCGGTGAATTCTTTGGATTTAGCAACGAGGCTGCTCATCTTGTGCATGAATCCGTACCTGGCATGAGTGCACCAGTTCCCTTCCAGGCGCTATGGTTTGAGCCCCTGGCACTGGAAGTAAATACGCCTTTTGGTAGCTTTAGTGGCGTCCAGTGTATGTTTATCATTTCTATGCTTATTGGCGGGCTTCACATGGGTCTTGGATTAACATTGAACATGGCGAATAATCTGTCAAGAAGGGATATATTTGGTAGCATATCATCGCTTTTTAAGATATGGTGCCTGTTCGGCGCGCTTTATTTCTTGCTTCTCCTCTTCGGTTTTTACTTCGTGGAACTGAAGGAAGGCAATAGCCCTGTACTGGTAAGAAATATGGG
>JAOZPO010000107.1 GCA_029932715.1 Halobacteria archaeon
CTCGATTGGTCTATCACTTCTTAACTTGTTAAATAAGCTGTGTTCACCGGTAAACTTGTTTTTTATAGACACTATTTGCTGTTTTCCCACTCGCTCAACAGACCCAAACCTCTTTTCCACCCAGTTCTCCATCTCCACGGGGATTTTCAGGCTGCCAGTGGAAATTTCAAGCGAATAAAAGCGATAGAACAACTCCCTGGCATCTCTTGAAAGCTGTTCAACCCCTTTGTCGAGTTCTGTTATTTTGTATTTCATGTATTCATCTTTTTATGATTGGAATATAAGTTGTTAATTCTGTGATACGAAACGAGACAAGATAAAACTTATATAATAGAAAGGTAAAACAGATAAGCATGAGAATAGGTTATTTCGTCTGGGAATATCCACCGAGGATAATCGGGGGTTTGGGGACTTACGCAGAGAATATTTGCCCGGCGATACTGAACTTAGGACATGACATCTCCGTGTTTACTGTGAACGACGGCACGCTAAGAACAAGAGAAATATTAAACGGCATTGACATTAACAGACCGATGCTCGTGGACGGAAGCAACATACTTCCTCTCTTCCTGACAGAAGACCTGAAAAGATGGGGCACGGGAATAAAACTCTTCAATGACGTGCTTATATACAACATCCTCAGCGCTACTAAACTCGTTAACGAACTCATAAAAAAAGAAGGGTATAACTTCGATATGATCTGCGCACATGACTGGTTGAGCGCGATGGCAGGGACAATGATAAAGCAAGAGACTGGTTTGCCTTTTGTGTTCCATCTTCATTCAACCGAATGGGGTCGTTCACTTGACGGTGGCTCAGAGACGGTGCTTCATATTGAGAAGACAGCGGCTGAGGTTGCTGATAGGATAATAACCGTGAGATATCCAATGGAAGAGGACCTCATAAGGCACGGCTTCGACCCCGATAAAACAAAAGTCTGCTGGAATGATATTCGCGTGGATAAATATGACCCAAAGAGGCTTGCACCCGAGGATATTACGGGATTAAGAAGCAGATACGGGGTTGGACCCGAATAGAGGCTGGATACTGTTTGTTGGTAGATTGACCGCGGTAAAAGGTGTCGTGAATCTGGTAAAGGCAATGCCCACGATTATAAGCAAGCATCCCGACTCAACGTTGGTAATTCTTGGCAAAGGCGAGTTAGAGCGAACTGTTTCAGACCTGATAAATAGGTTGGGTGTGGGAGATAAAGTGAAGACGAGATTTGAGTTTGTATCTAATAAGAGAAGCGGAGTATGAGAAGAAATAAAGTGGATGGTAAAAAGAGCATCTGCCTTGCTTTTGAAGTTCATCAGCCTTTCCGGCTGAGGAAGGACTTCTTCTGGAATAAGCAAATGTTTAAGAGAAACGCGAGGGTAGAAGGCCTTTTCGATTATTACTTCTTCGACGATAAAGACAGAGAAGTGTTTGAGAAAGTTGCAAGGAAATGCTATCGCCCTACGAATGAAATGATATTAAGGCTGATAGACGAATACGACGATTTTAAGACCGCATATAGCGTCTCTGGTATATTTGTGGAGCAATGCGAGAAATACGGTTCTGGTAAGGATATACTGGAGGATTTTAGACAGCTTGCATCAAGTAGAAAAGTGGAGTTCTTAGACCAAACTTATTATCATTCGCTGGTGGGTCTTTATGAGGAAGGAGGCGAATTTATCGAGCAGGTGAAAGCGCATCGAGAATTAATGCGTGATTTAGTTGGATATGAGCCCTCCTTTTTTGAAAACACCGAACTGCTGTATAACAACCGAATAGCCTACGATGCTTTTATCGCTTTATTCTCCGTGATTCACGATTTCGATGCCCGGTTAAGAGCGAAGATAAAAAAAGCCGATTATCCTTTCGTTTTTCGTGATGGGGAAAAGGTGTGGAGTTTGAAGGGGTTGTGTGAATATCTAAAGAATAGGTCAGGGGAGGAAGTGGAAGATGCTATAAAAGAATATACGGAACGAGGGGATTTTGAGCGTTGGATAAGAGAAAGTATAGGGGAAGAGGAGATTGCGAAAGAAGTAGGAGATTTGAGTTCGAGCATAAAAAAGCAGAAACATGGTGTGGATGAGTTACGGAATAGGATATGTAAGATTATTTCCGTTATTCCAAACGGGATAGATACATCGAAATTCGATTTCGAGGTTGATAGAGATGCGGTAAAAGAGAAATACGGTGTTCAGAGAAGCTCAAAGCTCATATTATTCCTCGGCAGGCTCGTTTATCAAAAGGGTGTGAACGTTTTGATAGGGGCGCTGCCAATAATCCTGTCACGATATTCAAAAGGGGAAAAAGATGTGAAGCTTGTGATTGTAGGAGAAGGACCAATGAGAAAGCAACTGGAGAGGGACGCTGTTTATTTAGGTGTATCAAATTCTGAATTAATAAGAGATGGAGAAGGCGTGAAAGTACCACCGAACAACTCTGAAAGCCTTGCAGCATGCATTGTAAAAATTCTGCCCGGGGAGGATGAAGATAAAGGGAAAGTTGAGGTAGAGGAAATGGTAGAAAAAGGATTCAAAAAGGCTCTCGCTTTAAACTGGGATAAGGTTTCAGAGGCTACTATCGGTGTTTATGCAAAGGTTTTAGCCCGTGCTCATGCTTCATCGGAGATACCAGCGCAAGGGAAGGATATTGAAATAAGAATAGAAACAGGAACAGAGAAAGGGGAGCTATGGAAATATTCGTATTCATAATTTACCATGCCGCAAAATCGAAAATAACAGCCAAAAAGCCATTATCCCTGCTCCAAGAAAACCAATAATACCAATAAGCGGTATTTCATGCCATTTGGGTGGAACACCGGAAAGAACCATAAGGGCGGAGCCTATCACAAGCGAAGCTAAAACAATGGCAAATACCGTACGATTGTTAGTCTGGTCGAGGGTTTTAAGCAATGGATCAAGCCCTTTATGCTCAAATTTTATCTTTACCTCGCCTTGCTTTACCCGTGCCAATATGTCTCGTGCCTCAGAGGGCAGGTCACGTAACAGCAAGCGCGTTTCGAGAGCGGAGAGATAAAAATCTTTGATTAACCTCTGGGGACTCATACGATCCATGATTAACTTTTCGGCGAACGGTTCGGCGTGTTTCACGGCATTGAACTCGGGGTCCAGTTCTCTGCCCACGCCTTCAATGGTCACCAGTGCTTTTGCAAGCAGATAGAAGTCCCGGGGCCCTTCCAGATGATGTTCGATGATCACATCCCCCATGTGGGTTATAACACTCCCTATCTCAAGTTCTTTTAGTGAACCATAAGCATAAACCTCGATAAGTTCGGTAATGTCCGATTCTAACTCCTCAACATCTCGGACATGGCTGCGCCCGGTTAATTTTAAGATTGTTTTCGTAATTTTATGTTCATCTCTGCTTATTATCCCAATGAAGATGTCAGCTAAGTCCTCGCGATGACGTGCAGACAGCTTACCCATCATGCCGTAGTCAAGGAAGCAGATGACATTGCCATCCAGAACTCTGATGTTTCCCGGATGCGGGTCTGCGTGAAAGAACCCGTGTTCAAAAATCTGTTTAAGAATGAGGTCCAATCCCCGCGATGCTACGACTTTAGGGTCAATTCCGTGCTCACGCACCTCGGTTTTTGTAATATCCGTGACTTTGTACCCGCAGATAAACTCCATCGTCAAGACTTTACCTGAGGAGAACTCCTTATAGACCTTAGGCACGTGAATTGTCGTGTCATCCTGGAAATTGTTAGCAAAACGCTCAATATATGCCGCCTCGATTCTGAAGTTCAGTTCCTTCCGAATCACACGTGCAAATTCCTCTACTAATTTCACAATGTCTATAGCTTCAGCCTCCTTAAGATATTTCTCCGCCCGTGTGGCGAGATGGAGCATTATCTCCAGGTCTACCTCGATAATTTTGTCAATATCGGGACGCTGGATCTTGACTGCTACTTCTTCACCCCCGGGCAATACCGCTTTATGCACCTGTGCAATAGAGGCGGAGGCGACGGGAGGGTCCGAAAAATCCGTGAAGATACGATCCACTGAACTGTTCAATTCCTCCGCAATAATTCGCTTCGCATCTTCCGTGGAAAACGGAGGGACCTCCTCTTGAAGCTTCTCCAGTTCGATGATAAGCTCCTGCGGCACCATATCAGGTCTGGTGCTCATAATCTGGCCAAATTTGACAAAAGTGGGTCCAAGCTCTTCCAGTGCCATCCGCACCCGTCCCCAGTGCGAAACATCCGCTATTTCCGCAGCAGTTTTACCTAATATGAAGCCCTTACCGAAATCGAGATGTTTTTGTAACTCAAGCTTCGCTAATATCTCACCAAAACCATACTTCACCAATATTGCGATAACCTCGCGATAGCGGTTGATATGGCGATACGTGCGGCTTATCACACCGATTTTACGAATCGGCATTTCCTCATTCTTTCTTCTTCTCTAAGACCTCTTTGACCGCTTCAAGAAAACCTTTTACGACATCCTTCACCACTTCTACCGCTTTATCACCCACCTCTTTTGCGGAGTCAAGAGCTGCTTCTGCGGCATGTTCCGCGAGGTCAGCGGCTTTGGTACCTGCCTGCTTTGTCCCCTCGATTATGCCCTCGGCAGCACCCTTGGTGACCTCAGCAGCATCCACCTCCGTCTTCCGTGCACCCTCGATTGCACCTTTCATCGCACCTTTAGCCACGGATTCCACTTTCTCCCTCGTAACTTCGGCTCCCTCTAATGTCTTCTTTACAGTATCCCTGGTGATCTCAACTACCTTCTCTTTTATGTCTTCCCCCGTCTCAACCGCTTTCACCACGGCTTCTCTAACGGCTCGTGTTACCTCACTCTCTTTTTCTTCCATGTTTTTTATCCCCTAATTTCATATTTGTATATGAATAAAGTATAACTTCCTTCTAATTAATAAACCACGAGAACTTACAAGATTAACACGAGAGATAGCCTTTAATGGGTGATAGAATCGCTAATGGAGCACAGAAAAGCTATTACGTTGCTCTCGTGAAATAAACTCTTTCATGATTTTCGGGGACATGGGCAGAGCCCACGATGTGTAATCTTGCGGTTACTTTTCGGAAATACTATAAATATAGTATTTATAATAATTAAATATAATATTTATAATAATTATGATAGATTCAAAGATAAAATCCGCTGAGCATGAAACCTCCGTGGACCGCGCGGTCAGACGAGTGAAAGCGATGATGATGAACTGGGGCTTTGCAGAAGGCTGCAGCTCTGTTTATGCCGTGCTTATCGCATCCCGCGAGCCGCT
>JAOZPO010000108.1 GCA_029932715.1 Halobacteria archaeon
CGCTTTTCCTCTCTCTTTTTCTTTATTGCCGTACCTTTTATTCTTTACTACTACTTAGGACCAAGCTATGAGTTCAGCATTCGCAGTTGCGGGAACGCACAGTGGAGTAGGCAAGACTTCGGTCACCCTTGGGCTTATCTCTGCTTTCTGTCGTCACGGATTTGACGTCCAGCGTTCGCGTTAAGGCGGAATTCGCATACAAACTTTTAAAAGGTGTTGGAATAGCGAACAATGAGGATGGACTCTTCCGGAAAAACGTTCTTGCGTCCTACACCCACCTTCACGCTTTGGGAAACGAAAAGGCGTCCCTCATATTCATTGAAGCTGTGAGATGAAAACAGGAAAACGAATGAAAATTGTTTGACTGCTCAGTCGTCATCGGAGATAAACGCCCCTAATGTATCACTACTGTTATCGAACACATAGACGTCAGCACCGGTTTTTCGTGCTAATTCCGCTGCAAGAGTCTGGAAGAACGACTTCAAACGCTCGTAGTCGGCTACCTTCAGCCGTTCAACGAGCTCAGCAACGGTGCTGAATTCAAGATCGAAATGGTCATGTGCGTCAATCTCCAGCATATCGCAAATCTTTGCTGGCATCGCGAATATCACTTTCTTCTTCGCTCTCGATTTCTCTATCGCATAGCATACGTAATTACCCGCAACGACTATATTATCTATCGGGAAATTCAGCTTTTCCACTGCTATTCGCTTACTCTTCTCTCCCGTGCTAACGCCTATAATCTCCCTTATATCTCTTACGACAAAGTCTATAACATGCTTATAACCATCCTCGGTGTACGGTTCAATGAACCCCGTAGCGCCGAAGATCGGGATACCGCCTTCTATGCCCAACATAGGAAGAACTGTGTCCTTCGCTATCGCTTCACCTTCGGGCACGAAAATCTCTATTTCTACACCACCTGTGATTACTTCCTTCACGTTCGTTTCTATGTCCCTCAAAATGTGCGGGTATATATCGGGCGCACCGACTTTACCAAGCCCTGCCTTTTTTATTATTCCTATTCCTTTGCCTGCACGTATGGCAAATACCGGGAACTGCCTTGCCCTTGCACAGATAAGCAAGCCACTAAACGTATCACCCTTATAATCGCCGGAATCCACACGAACACATGCTATACTCTCCTCGGCATCTGCATTTTCTACCGCCATCTCCACTTTTATGCCTGCCGCAGTGGTAACTTCCACTTTCTTCGCTTCTTTTCCCGCAAACAGAAGTGCAGCAGCTTTCGAAGCCGCAGTGGCACATGTACCTGTTGTATATCCGCGTTTTAGGATTTTACCGTCTTCGAGCAGAACCACCCGGCCACGCTTTAGCTCTTCTATCAAAGCGTCATAGCTGATGCCATTTATCTCCGCGGCAGTTTTTATGAGCGCCTCCGGGTATTCCCTACCAGATACAGGGTCTCTCATTTAGTGTCCATCTCGCTCTTCTTCCATACTCAATTCGATTATCGCATTGGTAATTGCCACTGCGGACGGAGTGCCACCTCTTGGGCCTCTTATCACAATGCAAGGTATACCAGTAGACAACATATCCTCTTTCGACTCTGCGGCATTGACAAAGCCTACTGGCGTTGCGATAATAAGAGCAGGCTTTATACCTTCTTCAAGCAGTGCAGAAAGCTCCAGGCAGGTGGAAGGTGCGTTCCCAACAACCACAATGTTATTACGGATGAGCTCCTTTGCGATGCGGAATCCCGCAGCAGTCCTTGTAAGATTCTCTTTTACTGCTATTTCCCGTGTTTTTGGGTTATTCACAAAGCACTTCACATACTCCCTGTATCTTTTGCTGATACCTGCTTTTACCATTTCAATGTCTGTAATGATTGTTTGCCCATCTTGTATGCACTGTATCCCCTTTTCAATGGGGTTATGTTTGAACACAATCAAGTCCATAAAAGAGGGGTCGGCATTAGCAAAGACTACCCGGCCTGCAACTCGTCGCTCGTGCTTGCTAAGCGGATATTTCGATACTATTTCCGCTACGATTGCCTTGCTCTGCTCCCACACCCGGGCTCCTGCTGCTACGGAATCGCCTCTTTCGTGACTTTGATTAACTGTCTCGTCCTCTCGGACATAATCGTATTTATTTTCATAGCCTCTCCGTGTAACCATTCGCCCGCCAATGTTTTTTGTACCCGAACAGCCGATAATAATGGTCGTTGACATGTCTATTTGATGATAAAAGTCAGGTAAATCGGACAATGTGGTAATCTCACTGTAATATCCTACTCTTTCCGCGTTTCTTACTATGCCTACTATCGTTTCCCCGTCACGAAACCGCATGAAAATCTCGTGTGCTCGCTCCAGTTGTGTCGTTCTGGTTTTGCTTTTCGGATTGTATATCGCAACTGCGATGCCCATCATAGCTAAACCTTCAAGCCGCTTTTCTATATCGGGCCAGGGCACTAATAAATCACTCAAACTGACAACTGCGAAATCATTTGAGAGAGGAGCACCAAATAATGCGGCTGCGGCAGATGCCGCTGTTATGCCCGGCACTATTTCTACGCCTATATCAGAATCGCCACTTACTTCTAATACCAGCCCTGCCATACCATAGATGCCAGCATCGCCACCAGATACAATGACAACGTTTTTTCGGCTCCCCAACTCGACTGCTTTCTTTGCTCGCTCAACTTCCGTCCCCATCTTGCCTATTATCAATTCTGCACTCGCTGGTATGATCGCCTTTATTAGCTCTATGTATCGCTCATTGCCCATAATAACGTCAGCACAGGAAATCCGCGCTCGCGCTCGTTCGGTAAGCAAATCCAAAGATCCCGGTCCTATTCCTACTACAGATAGCATGTTAAGATACCACCGCCAGTGTTATCTTCCTATCAAACGATTTCCGCTTTACAAATTCGCACTTGGTATTATTCCGCGTTGCACCCAAAATGGCACAGGGCTCAGCAACGCCTTTTAGGTTAAACGCAGCCATTGCTGCGCTTTTCGACTGCACATTCACACTGTTTATCTCCTCTCGTGAAAAGAAAAGTATGGGTATGCCGAACTTAGCAGAAACTTCTCGTAACGACTCTGTGTTTTTGAAGTCCACTGTGCATAAACCCTTGACTTCTTTCTGGTCTATCCCTAAATCTTTTAAGAACAGAAGAATTACATTCTCTATCTCTTCTGCCTCAACGTTTCTATGAAATCCAATTCCGATGTATGCGTCTCTATTCATCGTCTTGAAAAGTCGTTATCACCTCCTGTGCCGACATCCGCTCTGCAATAAGCGTTGCAAATTCGTTCGCACCTCTATGCCCGTTCAACACAGGAATAACATATCTACCGTTCTCCTCTATGCAGACCACCCAGGGGTCTACGGTCTTTTTCTTCGGCTCTATCGCCCGCACAACAATACCCATAGGCAGAATAGCGACAATGTTCTTCTTCGCTCTGAAACGTTCACGTATGGCATTGTAAACGCTTTTTACATTCTCATCGGCGCTATTGCAAGAGACCTTTTCTGAGCATACCAGCTCTGTATCAAACCCGCTCTCTAAGAGTAATTTTTTCACTGTTTCGGCAATTGCAACCGATTTCTGTGCAAGCACAAAAATGGCTATCACGACTTGCCACCCCCATAAAGTTTAGAAACACCCGATTTTGCAAGCACCGCACCCACAATTATCACTGACTGGCTCTTGACCCCCTCTTTCTTCACCTTCTCTGCAATATCGTCTAAAGTGCCCCGTATTATCCGCTCTTCCGTCCATGACGCTTTATGAACCACTGCTACGGGCGTATCTAGAGGATAACCAACCCGCAGTTCTGAAACGACCTCGTCAATGATATGAACGCCGAGAAATATGACCATTGTCGCACCATGCTTAGACAGTTCCGCTATACTTTCCTCAGCAGGCTTGCCGGTCTTCCCAAACGGTTTTGTAATTATCAGCGTTTGCGATACGTCAGGCGATGTGAGTTCCCGTTTTAACGATGCCGAAGCGGCCGAGAACGCGGTAACGCCCGGAACAAGTTCAAAATCAATGTCCATAGACGAGAGGAAAGCCATCTGTTCCAGAATAGCGGAATAGAAGCTCAAGTCGCCTGTATGGAGCCGCACTATTCGTTTTCCCGCTTTCGCAAACTCTGCGTACAGGGCGAATAAATCTTCCCTTGTCTTTCCATAGCTGTCTATCAGTATCGCATCGTTCCTCGCATATTTCAAAATCTCTTTAGGGACCAGTGAACCCGCATATATTACCACGTCCGCACTTTCTAGTTCTCGCTTGCCTCGCAGCGTGAGCAGTTCCGGGTCGCCCGGTCCCGCACCTACAAATACTACTTTCGTTTTCATAATCTCGTGTAATCTCGTGGTTCCTTACCCCTCCCCTTCTTTACGATAAGTGTGGAAAGATAGTGACCTGGCTCTTCTATTTCACTAACTTTGCCTGATAATAATTCTTGGTCGTCAAACCCGACCTTAACACATAAGATGGCTTTTTCATTGCCCAGTATACCCTCGATTTTATCCAGATCCTTTGGTTTGAGGAATATCAAAGAATCTGAGCTTTCTATTACGCGCATTGCGTTTTTTGCTTTCACGTCCGGAATAATAGAAACTATCTCCGTTCCTTCCACCAGGGGGACTTGCGCAGTAGATGTACAAGCTGAGAATGAGGTCACGCCGGGAATTACTTCTACTTCCTCTACCCGGTCGTTGAAAACCTCTAAGAATCGGTAGAATGTGGAATACATGCTCGGGTCGCCCAGGGTGATGAATGCGGCAGTTTCACAGCCATTTCCTTTTGCCAATACCTCTTCTCGCGCCTTTTTCCAATACAGTTTTAGCTTAGCTCGGTCTTTCGTCATCGGGAATACCGGTTCAACCACAATACAATCCCGCTCTTTTATTACTTCTTCAACCGTGTGGAGCGCTCGACTCCGTTTTTCCTCGCTCGACCTCGGAGCTACTATCACATCCACGCCCTTGAGTATCTTATATGCTTTCAGTGTGAGCAGTTCCGGATCACCTGGTCCCACACCTATTCCATACAGTTTCATCTTTTCGCTCCATAGATCAGGAATACGGGATAAGAAGGTGCAAGGGCTGTTTTACCGCCTAAATCCTTTCCCTTGTTCAAGCAGATATTCAGAACCTCTGGATTGATACCTCTATCCTTCAATACTCCCATGGCTTCCACCACGGTCTCAAGTCGGACTGCTGCAATAATAACCCTGCCTCCCGTCTTCAAGTGCTTGAACACGTTCTCA
>JAOZPO010000109.1 GCA_029932715.1 Halobacteria archaeon
GTTATAGTGATACTGGCTCTGGCGTTCATGTTCAGGAAGTACGGGAGGAGGTGAAAATGGTGAATACGATATTCGTATTAACTTATAATTATAAAAATAGCAAAATATCATAGTGGAATATGATGAAAACAGCGTTGAGTGATTTGGACGGGATATTGCTGAGGATAGAGAAGTATGAAAATAAGTTATCTGGAACCATATATTTGCTCACCATGTAAAATAATCGTTTTCACACTATATAAAATGTGTCAATTGCTTGGATGTCAATCTCTTATCCGAACGTTATACAAGATTATAATGTGTTGGAAGTATTTGGAAGAGGATAGTTTTATAAGGAATAAAAGCGATATTAACAAGTAAATTTGGAGGTTAGTTAAAAGATGACAAAAACAATAGGTATAGATGTAGGGACGAGCAATTCCGCTGCGGCTGCGTTGATTGGTGGGAAGTCAACGATAATCCCGAGCGCGGAGGGGACGAGTCTTGGCGGCAAAGCATTCCCGTCGTATGTGGCATTTACGAAAGATGGGCAGATGCTGGTTGGAGAACCTGCAAAGAGACAGGCGGTGTCCAATCCAGAAGGGACGGTGATGGCAATCAAGCGTAAGATGGGCACGGACTACAAGGTGAAGGTTCATGGCAAGGAATACACGCCACAGCAAATAACCGCTTTCATTCTTCAAAAGATAAAACGTGATGCAGAAGCATTCCTGAGCGATAAAGTTGACAAGGCGGTCTTAACAGTGCCGGCATACTTCAATGACAACCAGAGGACTGCGACGAAGGATGCAGGTGCGATTGCCGGTTTAGAAGTCGTTAGAATAATTAACGAACCCACAGCCGCAGCGCTCGCTTACGGAATTGACAAAACAGAGAAAGAGCAGAAGATTCTGGTATTCGATTTCGGCGGTGGCACGCTTGACGTAACGATTATGGAGTTCAGCGAGGGCGTATTTGAGGTCATATCCACGAGTGGAGACACCCAGTTGGGAGGCACAGACATGGATAACGCACTCGTTGCGGAAAAGTTCAAGAAGGAATCGGGAATAGACGTGCGGAACGATAGTATGGCGGTGCAAAGGCTGCGGGAGGCGAGTGAAAAGGCGAAGATAGAACTTTCTAATGTGCTTGAGACCGATATAAACCTGCCTTTCATCACCGCGGACGCTACGGGACCGAAGCACCTGGTCATGAAACTCACGCGGGCGAAATTAGAGGAACTCGTGCGACCAATCGTGGATAAATGCAAAACGTCAATAGATCGGGTTTTAAGTGATGCTAAACTCTCTCCTCGTGACGTCACCAAGATCATTTTCGTTGGTGGTCCGACACGGATGCCAATAGTGCAGAAATTCGTCGAGGATTATGTGGGTGTAAAAGGAGAGCGAGGCGTTGACCCGATGGAATGCGTGGCGACGGGTGCTGCAATACAGGCGGGGGTGTTAACGGGCGAAGTGAAGGACGTGCTGCTGCTGGATGTCACTCCGCTCTCGCTTGGCATTGAGACTTTAGGCGGCGTGTTCACCAAATTAATAGAAAGGAACACCACGATTCCCACGCGGAAGGGCGAGATATTTTCGACTGCGGCGGATAATCAAACGAGTGTCGAGATAAACGTCCTGCAAGGCGAGCGTGAATTTGCACGCGATAACACTTCCCTTGGGCGGTTCCATCTGATGGATATCCCGCCTGCACCAAGAGGCGTGCCTCAAATCGAGGTTACCTTCGACATAGATTCCAATGGCATATTAAATGTCACCGCCAGGGACCGGGGCACGGGAAAGCAGCAGGCAATTACAATCACCGCGTCAACTAAATTAGCCCAAAGTGAGATAGACAGGATGGTTGATGAAGCAAAGCGATTTGAAGATGAGGATAAGAGGCGTCGTGAAGCGGTGGAAACGAAGAATCAGGCTGAGAGTCTTATATATACCACTGAAAGGTCGCTCACGGATTTGGGCGATAAGGTCACGAGTGACGAACGGACGAGGATTAATGCGATTACAGAACGATTGAAGGAGACGATAAAGAGCGAAGACGTTCACAAGATACGGGCTGAGATGGACGAATTGACACGTGCGTTCCACGAGATTTCAACGCGTGCATATCAACAACAAGGGGCGCAGTATCAGCAACGAGAAGGTCCAAAGGCAAAGGAAGGGGAAAAAGGACCGGAGGACGCGGAATACAAGGTGATGGATGATGAAGAATAAGGGAAAACTTCAATATCAAATCAGCATGTAAAATATTGTGCTGTTTGTTCCGGCTTGAGAATGAAGTTAATAAACGTTCATTCCCCACCCAGGAACTGCTCCAGCATCTCCGGCTCCATCTGCATGTTCAGTATCCGAACTGGCTCACACTTATCGTAAATCCGCTTCAAGTTTCCCTGCTTCTTATACGACGCCAGCTTCCTCACGCCCTTCACTTGCAGTGCCGAAAGCTTCTTCGCTTCTATCGCACCCGCTTTCTGGGCTCGTTTCACCAGGTCCGTAGCCGAATCAGTCCTCGTTATCACCGTGGACCATCCAAACTCTGAACCTATCGAGCCAACAGAGATGTCAGCGAATTCAGCCGCGAAATCGTAACAATAGTTACATGCTTCTCGTACACAGTCACGCATGTTCTTTATCGGCGTCTTTAGCTCCTTACCCGCTTTCGTATAAACGATGAAACTGCCTCTCTTTATGTTGAACTTAGCAACCTCTTCTATGCTTGTGCCCAACTCCTCAAGCTTTGCTTTTAGCATAGGCATCTCAAATGTTTCAGAGCATAGCAGTCCAATCAGTAACTTCACCCGGTCCGCACCGACATCAAAACCTCGTGACAATTGTACCTTACGCATGCCCTGTATGTGGCATGGCAGCCCCACGAGTGCAACTTTTTTATAACCCTGCTCCAGAGCATCGCCAACACCTGATACCGAAGGGCACTGTGTGTATTTAGAGCCTGCTGCAGCCAGTACATCGTCCCTGTTTGTTGCCACGAACGGTTCGGGTACCCAGTCGTCTGACGTTTTCGATACAACAGCGGCATCTATCTCGCCTTGCTCAAGCAGGTAAACAAGCAATGCCGATACCACGCCACCATCCTGCGCATTCTTTAAAATAGCGTCATCAGTCGCTCTTGCTGTTAATATGTCACCTTTATAGTAGCCCAAGAGGTTATCGGTTCTTATCTCGCCAAACACCGCCCTTTCTACCTCGAAAGGTGCGAAGAAAGTACGTGGGCAGAAATCATAGCACGCACCATGTATCTCATAACATTTCTTCTTCGTCACCGGTATCTCATTCTCGTACGTTATGTATTCTTTGCAGAACGCGCCGCAGGACCCGCAGTAGCAGCACAAACCGTTATATATCACTTCCGCTTCTAAATCCGTTATGTTACCTTTGTCTTTTACCATGGTCACTACCCCTTTATGCTCTCCACCAATTTATTCAACATATCCTTGTACTCCCCTTCCATCCACGTCATGACGTTCGTAAAACTCATCCTCGCATTCGGATGGTAATATCTGTCAATAGACACAGTACGAACCAGCGGGTCCGTTGCGAAATTCTTTAGACACGAAAGCATCTGTGATGCGTAATAATAAATGATGCCGTAGAATATCACGAAATCGTAATTCCCCGCACCATCCAGACCCTTCCAGTTCGGGTCTCGTAAACAATTGGTAAGTTCATGCAAGTTGTAATAGTACACCTCTTCCCGATACCCTTTTTCCACGAACCTTTTTACGCTGTGTCCCGTTGCTGCTATGGGTATCCCCTTTTTGCCTATTTCTATTGCTATGTCCAGAAAGAAATCGTCCCGCAGTAGTTCCGAGCCAACCACGAGCAAAGGTCTTTTTGCACCTGATATATAACTCCCTATTACCTCCGGTGGTGCAACCTCTCCCGTTTCAGGACCCGGGATATTCGCCACGTCAAACGGTATTTCCATTACCATCTTACCTTTTTCTCCTACTTCTAATTTTTATTTCTCCCCCCGTATCAACCGTTCTAAATTGGTTGGGTTAAACGAGGGACTATATCCCCGAATCGGCCCTTCCTCTATCTTCTTCGTCTTCCAGTCTATCTTCCAGCCTTGTTCATCCTCCAGCTTCTTCAGTAACGACTCCCGCGTAGCAACAGGAAGGTCAGTTGCGGCCCTCACGAACAGATGCCAGTCCGAAGGATATGTGCCGAGATATTTCTGGTTGAGGTCTATGTAATGCGTCAATTTTATAGAACGACCGCGATCGGTATCCGAAGGCCTGATGCAGAGTTTTGCCATCATCGGTAACGCTTCCTCTACCGTTTCACAGGCTACGAGCAAATCCTGAGGTCCCGGCTCGACATAAACCTTTGAACCATCAGTAGCGTCTATAAGCGTCCAATCTTCCTTTATGTCCGGACGACCCATAAACGCTCTACGGTATTTCGCACCATGAGGTCCTACCACCGCGGGAATTCCCAGTCTGTTGAAGCCAGTAGCGATAGAAGCCGCCTTCTGCGACATCGCGCCCCACGCAACGCCACATGCACCCACCCGGCTCAGGATATAATCTGCAATCTCTTCATAATTGCCCCTCAAAGGACGCCTTGCAAATATACTCGCTACTTTTATCGCTGCACCGTGTATGTGCGCATTGGAAACGCAAGAGCCTATGTTCAGCACGCCGCCGGCATCAAACCTGCCGTGATGCTGCTCGTACACCGTTTTACCTTCTTCATCCTTCCAGAGTGCGCAATCAATCGCCATGCAGCCGGTCAGTGTAACGATGTAATTCCGTTCTGCAAACTCCTTCACGATAAGCTGCACCTCCTCCGTACCATTGGGATAATTACCACAGCCTATCGGTGCTATAATACCTGGAATAGTCCCAAGGACAAGGGGGGCACCTACCTCTCGTATCTCACTGTCCCAGACAGGTCCCCGGCCTATTCGCATCCGCCCTTTCTCCTCTTTCAACTGCGGATACGCCGCTTTTGTCATCACATCTACAATCGGAATATGCCTCTTACATACCTGCTCACATCTGCCACAGCCGACACAGATGTCGAACAAATCGGCAAGTGGTTTTGTGTTGCCCGCAGCAGCACTTTTATTCGCTTCACCAATATGGAGACCGTTAGGACATGCGAGT
>JAOZPO010000110.1 GCA_029932715.1 Halobacteria archaeon
CGAAAAACATGAACACGAAAAAGCAAAGCTCGAAAGGTTTAATACAGGTAAAATCAAACTAAATATGGTAAAGAAGAAATGAGCGTGAGTAAAGCATTTGATTGGTATGTGAATAACCCAAAAGAGCTCAGGAAACATGCCGGTAAACACGTTGCCATCGTTGACAATGAGATTACTGATGTCGGCGACTCTGCAAAGGAAGTTTATGAAAAAGCTAAGAAGAAGTATCCCGATAAGAGTCCACTCCTAACTTACATCCTAAAAGGCGAGACGTTGATTCTATGAGAAGATTAAAATCAAGATTGGCGAGGAAGAGATGGATATAAGGGCTGGTTTTTGCGTTCGGGAGGATATACCTTACCTTTTGGGTAGAACGGATATTTTAAGTCATTTTGATATTTGTTTTGAGTCAGATAAGAGAAGAGGATTAATTGCGAGGAGAGCGAAAGAGAATAAGATTCCAATCATATATGTCAATTTAGTTGGCGGCCAATAAGAGAAATTTATGGCGCTTTGAGGTTAGGAATCAGGGATTATGTGAGAAAGAACGGATTCAAGAAGGTTGTCATTGGTTTAAGTGGTGGCATAGAAATAAATATTTGATTTTAAATCTCCAAATCCATCTGAAAATCCTCGACTTTTGGACTTGTTCCATTTTCCGGAACACTTGTTCCATTTTCCGGAACACCTGTTCCATTTTCTGGAACGCCTGTTCCACCTCGCTATTATATGCTGTTCCACCGAAAATATGTATGCGCATCGGACGAGATGCACTATATAGGGAAGAAGGGGGATAAACAAAAGGCGAAGGTGATGAAAGAAATGATAAAAACAGAAAACCTGACAAAGGTATATAATGGGAAGAAGGCGGTAGACAATCTGAATTTAGAGGTAGAAGAAGGTATAACATTTGGCTTTTTAGGATTAAATGGAGCGGGAAAGACAACAACAGTACGAATGCTTGCAACGATCTTAGACCCAACATCTGGAACGGCATCTGTATATGGTCATGATATTGTTAATGATAGAGTAGAGCTAAGAAAGATAATCGGTGTTGTTACGGAAGAGTCAGGTGTTACGCAGCCTGATTGGACTACTCTCGAATACTTAGACTTTTTCGGGGCGATTCATGGAATGAATGATTCGCTTATAAAAGAAAGAACGAAAGAGCTTTTGCAGATAATGGATTTGTATGAACGGAGATTCGATCCAATGAAGACTTTCTCTGGTGGAATGATGAGAAGGGCAGAAATAGCACGCGTTCTGCTTCATAACCCAAAGGTTCTATTTCTGGATGAACCAACAAGAGAGCTTGATATTCCCGGAAAAAGATATATCTGGAATTTACTTCAAGATTTAAAACACGACCAGGACGTAACGATATTCTTGAGTTCTCATGATATAAGAGAGATAGAGGTCTTATGTGATCGAGTTTGCATAATCCACAAAGGAAAGATAGTATTTTCAGGGGATGCAGATAAGCTTAAAAGCAGGAAAGGAACGTCTGATGAGCTTGAGGAGAATGTAACAAAGCTTCTTAAAGGGGAGATGGTGGAGTGATAAAGATGGGCAATTTTAGTCAGTTATTGAAAAAGAGTTTGAAGCTCTATATAAGTACAAAATGGTCATACCTTTTGATAATTCCTCTAATAGGAGTATTTGGATTTGTTTTTCTTTTCGGACAAGAAGATACAGAGCTCACATTATATCTTGTTTACCTTCTTGCCCCCATATTTTTGATAATTGTGCCTGCTACTTTAATACCCGTGGAGAAAAATTCAAGGTTTACAGACATCACCCTTACCTATCCTGTCTCAGATAGAGAATACTTCTTTTCACGATATCTTTTATCCGTAATCATGGGTTTGTTCTATCTTGCACTTACTCTTCCATTTATGGCGATCTACTTTGCATTTGTTGGCATGCCACTTGTAGGCATGTTTCTTAAATACTTCATCGCATCTATCTTGATTATTCTGGTTATATCAGGTTTAGGAACAATGATTGCTTCTGTATGTGGTTCAAGACAAACGGTATCTCTTGCTATTTCGCTTATCTTTGTTTTTGGATATATCTTAGTTAGTCTTTTCTATGGATTTCCAGAGTCCCACGGAGAAGTTGTTATCTCTACTTTTATGAGACTCTCTCCAATAGTTTCAATCTCGGACTACATGGGCTTTCCTGACTATATGGCCTTTATTCCGTTTATAGCCAGTTGCTATGTTGATAGGGGTATTTCGTTAGTTGTACCTATCGTGTCTATTCTCTTATTTCCATTAGTGGGCTTCCTGGTATTTGCATATCTAAAAGAGAAAAAGAAGGTGATAGCGGTTATGCTCGCTGCTCTCTCGATAGTAGCTCCTGTTTTAGCAACCGCAGCAATTGATACAAATTATAATGTAGTAGGTGTGGAATGCCGTGGAATGGGGGTACCTTCTGGTGATTGTGGTGCAGGACTATTTATTGACTCAGGTACTGCGTCCAGATTAAGCGCCGAAGAAAAAGGTGTCATGTTATACCGACAAAAAAGGGGCGGTAAAATATATGATGTGCGAGTGGCTGAAGATGGTACAATAAACGGTATGCTTCTTGTAAATTTGGTGACTACTGAAGATTTATCTAATAAAAGTGATACAGAAGAAGTAGAAATAGTCATTAAATCACCAGATGATAGATTAAGATTTGATGGTGCTGCTGAACAATCATACATCTGTAAACCAAAAACTGCTGGATTTACCGATTGCAACTACGCCTGGATTGAAATTCCGGTTGAAATAAAGATCGTTGCGCCGAAACTCGAAATAGCAGGAAGATATATGGTTGAGCTCTCAGTACCTGATAACCGGAGTTTGAGTTCGAAACCAATAATCGAGATAGCCGTATGGTACTATCTAACTGACAATTTCCGACTTTATTCAGTCGCAGCATTTATCCCAACCTTGCTTGTTCTCTCTATGCCATTATTGCTTAGAAAAAGGAGGTATAAGAAGTTGTACAAATAGCTTGTATTTATTTACCGCCGAGAACGCGGAGAGCGCTGAGATGATAAAGAAAGAAAGATTGAATCGGATCACGGAGGGTATTATCGGTGCCGCTATCGAGGTACATCGCGATCTGGGACCTGGCCTGCTGGAGTCCGCCTACGAGACCTGCCTGGCTTTTGAACTTGTGGAATGCGGCTTAAAGGTAGAGCAGCAGAAGCCGCTGCCCGTGGTCTATCGAGAGGTGAAACTGGATTGTGGCTACCGCCTGGACCTTCTTGTCGAAGAAGCGGTCATTGTAGAGGTCAAGGCCGTTGATCGCCTGGCACCCATTCACAAAGCCCAGCTGCTTTCTTATCTGAGACTTTCTGGCTGTAAGGTGGGCTTGCTGGTCAACTTCAATGTCAAGGTTCTGAAGGACGGCATTCGCCGGGTGGTAAACGATTTTCCGGACTCTCCGCGTTCTCTGCGGGCTCCGCGGTAAACAAGTACAATATTTTTATCTGTTATATGGGGGCAAAAAAAACTAAAATGGAAGCAAAAGGATTGTTTAACGTAGCGAGGAAGGAGTTCATTGACCATCTAACGAGCAGGGGATTTATTATTATTCTTGCATTGTTCCTCATCATTTCGGCGAGTGGGATGCATGAGGGCATAAACCGCTATAACCAGCAGCTCGACACATACAAAGAGCAAATATCGCAGATTAAGGAAGTGGAAGGCATAGAGCCAGGATATATGCCAGAGAAACCATCCATAATGCTTGTATTCATGTTTATGTCCAGCTACATAATGATGCTTGGGGCAATACTCGCGATAGCTATGGGATTTGACCTGCTATCGAAAGAGAAGGAGACGAGATCATTAAAATCGCTGCTCTCATGTCCGGTATTCCGGGACGAGATAATCAATGGCAAGGCACTGGGCGGTACTCTGGCACTGGTGTTTGCGATGGGCACTTCACTTTTCATATCACTTGCGATACTGCTCATATTCAGTATCGTTCCCAGCATGAACGAACTGGCTACAATTTTGGTCTTTGGCATCGTCTCGATTGTATTCCTCCTCGCATACTTCGCAATCGCACTTATGATGTCCACCGTTTCAGGAGATAGCGGGAGTGCACTCCTCTGCACACTGGTCATCTTCTTCATCCTCGGGTCCCTCTTACCAATAGTTGGATCTACGGTTGCAAGCATGGTCACAGGGGATCCACCCGAACCACCTGCGGTTGAGATTCAGCATGAAACGAATGAGTCAGAAGGACCCATCTCCAAGGGAGTGGGAGAAGAGGAAATGCGGCAATATCAGGAAGAATTGAAGGCATGGTCGGAGAAGCGAAGACCAATTACCGAGGCGTTTAACATAATCTCGCCAAATATGAATTACCAGAAGATCTCGTTCTTGATAAGCAACCCTCAGATATATTCGGCGGTATATGAACAATCCACGCCCACATCCGGGTCAATGACGATTGCCTTCGGGGGTGAGGCGGCGCCAGGTCTTCAGGAGGTGCTCGGAAAGGTCTGGAAGAACATTCTGGCACTCATCAGCTTCTCGGTTGTCTTCTTTGCAATCGCATACATAAAATTCATGAGGATGGATATACGGTAAAAATGCAAATTGAAAAGTGCAAAATGCAAAGTGAAAAATGGAAAATGGAAAAAATGAAGGCAAAAGTAAAAGCAAAAGCAAGAGAATTAGTGCCAATCTTTACTCTATTTTTATTTTTTCTCCCGCTATTTTTCCTTTCTCCGGCGTTAGTGGCAGCGCAAATAGAAGGTGTGGAGAAGAGAGTGGAGATAAGATGCGATTTCCCGGCTCAGAAGATAGAAGCAGGAGATACCGCTATTTTTGAGTTAACGCTTATAAATCATGGTAAAACTGCCACTTACAATTTGCGATGGTGGGCATACCGGGAAGCCAAGAATTGGGATATAAAATTCAAAGAAGGCAATAAGGAAGTGTATAAGGTATTGCTCCCTGAACGTGACAGTAAGACGGTAACACTCGCCGTGGAGACGCCAGGAGATGAAAAGGTTGGAGAATATCCAATACATGTGGATATTGGTGACGGGCGTATTACGCTTTACGTTAAAATAACGGAGACGCATAAAGGAGAGAAGGGGACGCTTGCTTTGAC
>JAOZPO010000111.1 GCA_029932715.1 Halobacteria archaeon
TTCAATATTCACAAAGAACGTCTCGTCTCGATTGGACATTAACCTTCTAATAATATCTTCCACATCCATGTCCAGAACTTCATTGCTCATAACCAATAACGATACATTTAATTATGTCAACCTAATTTATATGCAGACACAGAAAATATAAAAGGGGTATAGGTGAAAGAAAAAACATGAGCGGAGCAAGACCAAAACCAAATATAAAAATACTGGAGGATGTTGGATATAGAGTGATCATGAGAAATGAGGATGGAACGCCAAGGCAAGTATTGAGGGGTTTCATCAAAGAGGGAGATTATGGTAAATTTATCTCCGTAGAGACTCACTGGGTGCAAAAGATGGATGGTGATAAGATAATAGATAGTCAATGGGCGAGAAAGACTTATACTTTCCCCGATGACCAGAAGAGGGCGCTTGAGAAGTGGACTTATGTAAAAGAGCTATTAGATGCTGCTTTGGGTGCAGGTGCCGGCGGTGACCTGGAGAAGGAAGTAGAAGAGGAATTCAGTGATGAACTTGAAGGACTTGATGATGAGCTTTAGTTCTCACCATTTGAAGAAATTTTTGCAATATTCTTCCGCCCTATCCGTAAACGTCGTGTTGAAGTCAGGGGGAAGACAGTTCTTATAGGGATATTGTGCGAACCGGTAATCCATAAGAATGATAATGCAGCGGTCGCGTTCGCTTCTTATGCCCCTACCTGCCGCTTGCAGCACCTTTGTAACCGCAGGATATAGATACCCGTAAAGCCTTCCCTTCTCAGCTCCATATTTACCCACATAATAGCCTTCTATCGTTTTTACCTCCAGCGTTGGTGGGCTCAACGGCAATCCAACCACTATAATCGCCTCTAATGTGTTGGATTCGTAATCCATACCTTCGGAGAACGAGCCACCCTGCACAGCGAGCAGTATCTTAGCGAAATCATCCCGTAATGTCTCATATAACCTGTTTTTCTCATCCTTGTTCATCGCCCGCCGCTCTACTATCGCTCTTCTACGCACCTCATCAGGCAAATAACTGGAAATGGTTTTTAGAAGTGCATAAGACGGGAAAAATACCGCCATACCACCTATTACGTATTTAGCTACTTCGCCTATCTTAGCAGCTATCTTCATGTACATATCCTCGCCTCTTTTCGTATATTTAGTTGTGAGCCCTTTTGTAACGACAATCAACCTGTTCTCCTTGGGGAACGGCGAGCTGTATTCCCTCAAAAGTATCTCTCTGCCTTTTATTCTATCGGGCGCAGCGCCTAAAACATCGGCATACATCTCCGTGGGGCATAACGTACCGCTCATCATTATTGTTGCGTGCGCCTTTGCGAATATCGGTTCGCTAACCACCGAAGGGTCAAGCAGTTTGAAGAAAAGGGTTGGGCTATCATGCTGCTGTGCAACCGAAAAGATCCGCAGGCATTTCTCTTCTGTTTGCCAGCTATCGAAGAAATCAGCCATGGTGATGATATTCCTCTGTACCGCCTCTGTCCCATTTCTATGTTTACTGCTGGCGTTTCCCTCAAAACCTTCGGCGATATGCCTGAGCGAGTCTACAAACTCAGTATAGCACATTGCATCTATTCGCCGTCTTAACACTGTCTCCACTTCATCCAGCAGGAAATCACGTTCCACGCGTATCTCATGCGTATTATTCCCAGCCGCTTCTCTCGTCAATCGTTTAAACGTCATTTCTAACTGCATGAGATACTCGTACATCTCCCGGTTCGTGGTCCGGATTCCTCTTGCTGTCTCTGTTATTGTCTTCATACGCAACTCACTACTGAGATTGTTTCTTATACGACCTGGCAGGTTATGCGCTTCATCTATTACTACAATAATGTCTTCCAAGCCTGTTTCCAGCTTCTCCAGCACCCGCTCGGCAATATCGTGCGAAAAGAGATAATTATAGTCACAAACGAGCACATCCGCGTCTTTAGTTACATCCAACGCAGCCTTATAGGGGCATATCCCCCGCGTAGTGCACCAGCTACATAACTCCTCCACGTGCATTATCTCCCCCTTTATCCGCCGCAACGCACCTTCGTCATGCTTCATGAAATAATGGCATCTTTTGTTCTTCTGCTCGCGCTTGCAAAATTCGTTGAATAGCGAATAGAACTCACGGTAGACAGATACCGCTCTTGGGCACATAGATTGCTTAGACGTGATATCCACGGCACTCAAATCCATACGCTCTTTTATCTTCCTTAGCGTATCAATAGCGATTTTATGCTGACTCTTCTTGGACGTCAGGAAAAGCACTGTCTTATCATTCTCAATGGCATATTGCAATGCGGGAACAAGTACAGCAACGGTTTTCCCTATACCCGTAGGCGCGTGTGCAATTAGAATCTTTCCGCCTTCCACCGCGCGGTTCACATCATTCATGAACTCCTTCTGCCCTTCCCGTACTGTTGGGAAAGGGAAAAGGGACTGTTTCTTCTCTTCCATATTGATATGTTTTAATGTTGGATAACAACATGAAATGAAAAGAAGCCAAGGTTTTTGATAACAGAAATGTGTAAGGAATATATAATGGCAGAAACAAAACGGAGGATTATAACATGAAAATATTGGTGTATCCGCCGAATAGTTTGATATTAGCGGATTTGGTGGAAAGGGCGGGACATGAAGCGGTAGTACTGATGAGGGAGATAGGTGAGCACGTGCGGGATGCCGAAATAGATGCACCGCCGATAAATGTAACAGAGGACGATTTGAAACGAGCGTTGAGGTACGTCTCAGTGGAAGAGCCAGCGGGGCTAAAAGGGCGAATAGGTCTGCTTACGCCTTTGTTAGATAAGGCAGAAGCATCGGTAATTTTGAGTGATGCACCACCTACTTATGGCTGTATGGGCTGTGCGGTCGCAGATGAGTTCTTTAAATTCTTGATACGACAGAGGAAGATTCCGACACTGGAGATAAAGTACGAAGGGAAGGAGAAGCTGGAAGAAACGGTCAAAGGGATAATGGAGTTCTTAGTGCAGTTACCAAAGGAAGGGGAGATAAGCGAGAAGAAGGGATGATCCTATGACAAGAGTTGCACAGATTTCTTGCGGAACGGAATACAGCGGGATACAGTGGCTATTATCCGATATAGCAGAGAGAGTGGGCATTGAGCTGGTATATCCAGAGATGGCGTTATCGCGTATAGATGCTGCTTGTAAAGAGATAGGACTGAGAGCAGAGAGCCCGAGCTTAAATATGATGATGGCAAGAGCGGTATCCACGTTAGCCGACCCGACGATAAAAGGTGCGCTTCTTCTTACTTGCTTCAAGTGTTCGGAAGGGACGATAGTGAAGGACACGATTAGACGGTATTTGAGTGATAGGTCTGACATGCCTATTATATCATACTCGAACGTGGAGAAGCCGAAGGAAATAGAGCTATATGCAAGGCTGGAAGCGCTGGCGACGCTGATAACAAGGAAGGCGCTATTAATGCGAGAGAAGCAAGAGGGAATCACAATGGGTATTGATTCCGGCTCATCAACCACGAAAGTAGTAGTGATGAAAGATGACGAAATAGTGGGAGAAGGGTGGCTGCCGACTACGGACCCGCTAAAAAGCGTTGATAAGGGGATAGAGGATGCTTTGAACGGTGCAGGGCTAAAAGAGAAAGAAGTAGAAGCGATTGGCGTTACCGGACATGGCCGTGAGCTTGTAAGCAAGCACGTGAATGCCGACCTCAACTTAGAGGAAGTGAGTGTAGTAGCAAAAGGAACTGCTCTTCTTTCAAAGCGGCATAAAGGCGATGCTACTGTGATAGATATAGGCGGGATGAACAACAAGCTGATACTGACGCGAGACGGGATTGCTAATAGTTTCAGCCTGGGTGGTATCTGCGGAGGGTCTTCAGGCAGGTTCCTCGAAGTGGCATCACATAGACTGGATGTAGACATCTCGGAATTGGGACAGCTTGCGCTTAAATCAACGGAGAGGCATGAGTTGCAGAGCTATTGCATGGTATTTGGAATACAGAGTCTTGTCGTTAGCCTTGCTTCTGGTGTGAAGCGAGAGGATGTAGCGGCGGCGGCTTGTCGGTCCGTTGCGAATCAGGTCTATGAGAATCAGATACAGGAGATGGAGATGAGACCACCAATAACTTTTGTCGGTGGTGTATCACTGATAGAAGGCGTGAAGAAGGAATTTGAAGAGATGCTTGGTGTGGACATAATCGTGCCGCCGAATTCTCAGTACGCGGGTGCCGTTGGTATTGCTACACTTGTATCAGGGATTTAATTGGGTACTTAGTTCAGTCTTAGCAACCTCCGTATTTACCTACCGGAATGACGATGCAAGCAATGCACCGCCAACTGCACCTATGTACTGTGGATACCGCGGCACTACTACATCAAATCCCAATACATCGTTCATTGCAACGGGTACGCCCTCCACAAGTGATGTGCCACCAACTTCTATACCCGGCCGTCTGAGGTCTATCTCCTGTAACAACTGCTCTTTTACCTGCTCTACCACCGAATGACAGGCAGCAGCCGCAACATCTTCTCGCCTCGCGCCACTCGATAACGCAGACACGAGGTCCTGGATACCAAACACGATACAGTAGCTATCTGTCTTCACATTGTTATGGTCGCCTTTTAACGCTAACTTGCCCATCTCTACCACGTCTACACCTAATCTCCGTGCGATCATCTCCAGGAACCGTCCCGACGCGCCTGCGCATATCCCGCCCATCGTGAAATTATCGGGTATGCCATCATTAGCCGTTATTATCTTGTTATCCATGCCGCCAATGTCTATTATCATCGCCTCGCCTTTCTCTATTCCCGCGAGATACATCGCCGCCTTCGAGTTCACTGTAAGTTCCTCCTGTACCAAATCCGCTTTAAAGTGCTCGCCTAATGCGTGTCTGCCATATCCTGTCGTACCCAGTGCCTCTATATCCTCTCGTTTTACACCCGCGATCTTTAACGCTTCTGCAAATACTGCCTCGCCCGTTTTTACCACATCCTTCGATGGTGTCCAGGTCGCACCGATCACTTCGTTGTCCTGCATTATCGCCGCTTTTGTGGTCGTGGACCCGGAATCTATACCCGCAGTGAGTCCCTCCTGTA
>JAOZPO010000112.1:0-2350 GCA_029932715.1 Halobacteria archaeon
TATCTTTTAGGACGAGAATATGTCTTTAAACACTTTGAAATCTGTTTTAGGAAGAACAAAATAATCCAGGTTGGGGTGGGAGTAGATTGATTGGTGTGAAAAGCCCAGCCTGCTGCAATGGGATGCACCCGATTTTAATCGGGTGTGGAGTGGTTGGGGCTTGAGTGGTGGCGTATTGGAAGAAAAAAGAAAAGCATAAATATAGTCAAAGGATAAAATATGAGATGATAAAAATGTCAAAATTGATGAACAAAAAGATTGTTGTGAGCGTTTTGGTTACGATTTTTGTGTTGGTGGGCTTAGCGAGCCCTACAATGGCTCAGGCATCCACAGATGCAGTGCTCATACTGCATTTCGATGAGGGTTCAGGAACGATTGCAAAGGACGAATCTGGTTATGGAAACGATGGGAGTATTTATGGTGCAACATGGACAACGGGCATTTCCGGGAAGGCGTTGCAGTTTGATGGCGTGGATGATTATGTTGATTGCGGAGACCCAGCAGATGGAAATTTAGATTTTGGAACCGGCGATTTCACTGCTGAAGTTTGGATAAAAACCAGCACAAATAAACTTATGGGGATTGTTCATAAATGCAATGACTGTGTTGAAGGTATGTATTGGTTAATTTTAACTTCTACAATTCCAGATGTTAGATTTTGGATTGATGATGGGATAACTTCTCAGGGTTCAATATCTGCACAAAATTACAACGACGGTGCATGGCATCATATCGTTGGGGTCAGAGAAGGAAACACAGCAAGGTTGTATTATGATGGAAGCGAAGTTAAAACAGAAGACATCTTTGGAACTGGTAGTGTAAGTAATTCACAGCCCCTCCTGATAGGAGGAGAGTACTATCCCTGCGGTGCGAGAGATCAGTATTTCAAAGGTATAATCGACGAGGTCGCAATCTACAACAGGGCTTTATCACCAGAAGAAATCAAAGCTCATTATCTTGCCAAAAGAGCCGGCGAGTCTACCACCTCTTTATCCTTAACAAAGATTGCCGCTCCATATTCAATAAAACGGGAACAGAAAACAACGGTAAAAATAACCGTAGAGAATATTGGAACCACTACGATAAAGGATATAGAAGTTGTGGACACATTACCGGCAGATTTCGATTTCATCAGCGGAGAGACATCAGGTAAATATGGAATCCTGAAGCCCGGGGAATCGAGAACTTTTCAATATACAATACGATCAAGGGATACGGGAAAATTCGATTTAGGTCAAGCAACTTCAACTTATGCGGATGAAGAAGGAAATTATCACACCGTGGAATCAAACTCGGCGATGGTGGAAGTTCTGCCGCCTCTTGAAAAGCCTGAAATCCCAATAGGTGAGGAAGAAGAAGAAAAAGGAATGCCGGGGTTCGAGGTCGCATTTGCAATCGCAGGGTTGTTGGCAGTTGCATATCTTTTGAGGAGGAGGGGGTGAAATGGCAGTGGAGAAATTGGAGCTTATAAAGACAAACTTATAGATTATTAAGAGAGAAAAGACATAATAAAAGAGATGCGAAAAGTGTAAGTGAAAAAGATTATGAAAAATGGTGCATTAAAGGCATAGGAGGAGAATATGAGCGCAATACCAAAAATATCTTCAATATTGAATATAAGTCAAGAGGACTTAGAGAAAGAGTCTGTAAAGGCGTATTTGCATATTAAATTGGTACATTGCGAATCTGAAATATTCAATATCGCAAAGAAATATGGAATCTCATCAATAGAAGAATTTGAAGGGCGATATGAAAAAGGGGAAATAGAAGAAGAAGGTACATGGGAAGATTTCTTCAAGCTTGATCACCTTGAAGCAGAAAAGGAATCGATAAAAAAAGCATTAGAGGTAGTCCAGTGAGTATCCATCAAAGATTATCTGATATCGCTGAAATTGAGTTCTCTGACATCGTTGATGTGATAGAGGACTTTAAAGATAAACTGCGAATACATCTAAAAGATGGAAGTTTTATTGATATTTGGTTTTCAAAAAAGATTAAAAATAAGGGGTAGCTATACAAATACTTTTTGATAAGCATTAAATACAAACACTGATTATTAATATACAACAATAAAAATGGAAGCAAAGATAAGTGAGGAGCGGGCCTATACAGAGCAAGCCACAGAAGATTTACTGCTTAAGATACTGGAGAAGGAATTCCACGAAGCAATGCAGGACGTGCTCGAAGAAAGACGAAAGATTACCGACCCTGACATTAGTAACATCTTTAACCTCTGGTATTTACGGAACCACGTGGATGGCATCCGGAAAGAGATGCGGGACGGATTTGAATGGCTGAGGCAAGAGATGGAAGAGCGCTTCGAGAAGATGGAAGAGCGCTTCGAGAAGAT
>JAOZPO010000112.1:2450-5030 GCA_029932715.1 Halobacteria archaeon
CGCTTCGAGAAGATAGACGACCGCTTTGAAAGGATGGACCAGCGAATATCACAGCTATTTATCTTTTTAGGTGTTGGGTTCACCATACTCGCAGCTATTATAACTATATTTCAATTTATGGCTTGATTTGATTTCGCTCTGTAACTGCTCAATATCCTGGATGGCGCTCATAGGTGTTCGGTTAAGTACAACTCAACACATTTCCGACACGGATTTATACAGATTGCACTGATTTATTTTTTTTTGTCAGCGTTAATCAGTGCTAATCTGTGCCTATATATTTCTATATATATTTTATACGCCTTATGATTGGCTATACTTAACCGGACACACATGGGATGGCACTATATCCAATGCACTTGTTCCTCTTCCCATATCGTATCAAAATATCCAGCGTATCACCTTCTCTGTCACATCTCAATTAGATAAAACGCATCTTCTACTTCCGTCCCAAACCACCACTTTTTTCGCTACATTCCAATTTTTTTTACATATATTTGTAACTAAATTTGTAAATAACAGAAAGATAAATGTAGTCATACGAAACCTTCTTTAACGGCCTTTTCCAATTTCTTTACGCAAGTATTGCAAAAAAAACCAAATAGGAGGAATGAACAAGAAATGAAATTAGGAAAAGACATGAAACTCGGACCGAAACTGTTTGCGGGTTTTGGTGTCGTGCTGCTACTGACCACCGCGCTGGGTGTAGTTGCAGTTATGCAAATCGGCAACATGAAGGCGCAAAATGGAGTAATGGAAAAAGCAGCAGAGCTTGAGACGAGTATAAAAGACATCAGGCAGCAGGAGAAGAACTATGTAATACGCGGTGACCAGAGCTACGTGGACAAGGTAAACAAAGACCTTGAGGAAGTAAAGAGCTTAGCAGCAGAGCTTGAATCTATGGTGACACTTGCAGAGAACAAAGCGGCATTAGAGGAAGGTCTGGCTGCACTACTGGAGTATGAGAGTGCCTTCGAGGAGCTTCAGACACTTACAAAAACGAAAGAGGAGCAATTAGCAACTCTTGAAAGGCATGCTCAAGATATAGAGAATGCGATAAAAGGCAGTTCCGTCGATCAGACGACCAGGAATGCGCTAATGATGCAGTTGTTAGCTATCAGGCGAGCGGAAAAGAATTTTGTAGCGAGAGAGGACGAGAAATCTGTTACTCAGGTATCTGAAGGGATAAACAGTTTGAATGCAGATGCTGGTGCGACCACGGCAATCAAAACTGCGGTAGATACGTATCAAAAGGATTTCGATGCCTACGTGGGCACCACGAAAGATTTCACTGATCTCCAGTCTATCGAAGGTCCGCTGGTACAGTCAGCACGCAAGGTAACCGAGGCAGCAGACACTGTACTCGTGAATGGTAAAGAAGCGGCAGCAGCAGCAGCGTCCACCGCCACCATGTTCGTGATTGTATTTATTCTCGCGGCGGTTGGAGTCGGCGTAGGAGTTGCTCTTACCATTACCAGGTCTATCACAGAACCGGTAAGTGAAGTGGTAAGGGTAATGAAGGATTTCGCGACTGGTAAACTCGACACCAAAGCGGAAACGAAAGCATCTGGCGAGCTTCTGGAAATGACAGACACCTTGAATAGGTTCGGAGATGATTTGCAGGGTATTATCAAAGATATCGGAAAAGTAACGGGAGAGATGGCAGCCGGAAACCTGAACACAGATTTCACTGCTGAAACACCCGGTGATTTCAATACGATAAAGGAGAACATCAACCAGGCAACTGTGAGTTTATCTTATTTAATCGGTGAACTGCAAGGAGCGATAAATAATGTCGCATCGGTGGGTAAAGAATCTGCAGCCTCAGTCGAGCAGATGAATTCAGGCATGCAGCAGATCTCTTCGGCTTCTCAGGAGATAGCAAAGGGCGCACAGGAAACTTCAGGCACAGTAAACGAATCGGCAAAGGAGATTAAGGATACGAACGCAATGTTACAGCAGGTGCAGTCCAATGCCGAGGAATCGAGCAGGTTCGCTATGGAGAGTGCAGAGCACGCAGAAGAGATGAGTGCGGTAGCAAAGAAATCAGGAGAAGCTATGATCGAGATACAGGATGCTATCGCAAGTACTGTGGATGTAATAAAAGCCCTGGGTAATTCGATAGAGCAAATAGGAAAGACAACTGAGATGATAGAAAGCATAGCCGACCAGACGAATCTGTTAGCATTGAACGCAGCGATAGAAGCTGCACGTGCCGGCGAGCATGGACGTGGCTTTGCTGTCGTTGCTGAGGAAGTGCGAAAACTCGCTGAGAACTCGAAGCAGTCCACAGCAGAGATTGGCAGCATGATCACGAGCTTGCAGGAGGAGATGGACAAGGTCATGAAAGCCACGGACAGCGTCACGCAGCGTGCTGAAGTGGGTCGAGAAGACCTGGAGAAAGTGGTTGCGAGTGTAGAAAAGACTGCAGCTCTGATCAATAACATCAAGGACAGCATGGCTGAAGTTACCGAAGGTGCAAGACAGGGTGCGGAAAGCGTGGAAAAAGTATCAAAGGGCGTGGACGAGATAGCAAGCTCGGCAGAAGAGAGCGCATCGTCATCTGAAGAGAGCTCTTCC
>JAOZPO010000113.1 GCA_029932715.1 Halobacteria archaeon
ACCGTATGTCGATCATGACGGAGATCACGCCTTGTTACCATATCCCTATTCGCTTCCATTTCGCTCATGCCTCTTTAGGGTTACTATTAAATACGTCAAATTACTATAAAAGCTTTTCTGGTGCTTTTCTTGTCGAAAATATTTGATATTACAACTCTATTTGTGAAACGAACAAAAAAAGCCCGGTGAACTTGCGAAAACAAGCTCATTCAAAAGAAATAGCACAAAAAATTTATCGAAAACTCGTAATAGCTGTTAAAACCAGAAAACAAGAATTTCGTCCCGGCAAAGTTTTTAAACAGAGCAGGGAGAAAAGAGTTTGAACTTTATATACCGCAGGCTATTCCAGCCTTATCGCAGGTATCCCATTGTTCAGTGCATAAATATAATTATCGCTATCCCACGCAAGAGCCACACCGTTTCCAAATGCACCTTTTGGAAGATCGGATGTGTTCATCATGTACCAACAACCGTTTCCGAATCGTAATCCCCAAATGCTGGATTTCTATTAATGTTATAGCATCTGGCGATATAGATAATCTTTCCCCTGCTCAAGTTCATTTCTGAAATTAGTAAGTCAAGGCTTAGTTAAAGGGAAAAGGGTAGGCAGGCAGAACCTGTGAATGCACACGATAAAAAAACGTTCGATTCCTCTCTCTAACTCGCTGCGTTCTCTGTGAACTGCGTGGTAAGTCCTTACCGCAAAATCGTCATTATCCTCTCAATCACCACGGTAACTTTATCTGGTTTGACAACAGTCAGAATTTCTCCTCTGCATGTATAGAGTGGGTATGCAATAAGATATGCAAAGGCAGCACCATTAAGCGTCAGCCCGATAGCATAACTACGAGCTATTAGCTCCAGATTCACTACGGATAGAGCAACACAAAAGACGAGCATCGCCCAACCCGTACTCAGTCCCAGTCTAACAACGGTAGTGCTCGAATACCCAAAATCTTCATGGTAATCTTTTATTTGATGTGCAAGTAACGACTCGCAACTAATTATCACAAATAACGATGCAATTAACAATATAAGCACATTTACCGTACCACCTGCCAGTGTAAGACCAGCTAAAAATGGGAATAAGCCAAACATCAGGCCATGCACTAATATATCCAGCATGAACCGCTCTTTTAGCCTTATATGTCTCACCGAATAGAGCGTGAGGCAAACGATACTTAAGCATGTGAATATAAAGCCAGTTAGGCTTAAAAAATAAGATATAACCAGAGGGATTAGAAGTAGCACACTCATGAGCACACAACTTCCTTGTTTCGTTACATTACCCCCGGAAAGCGGATTCTTGCCCTGACTGACCTTTTTACTATTGCTCTTGTCTAGTTCAACATCGAAATAGTTGTTTATTACGAACCCGTAGCCAATCACGCAGAAGAAGATTATGCCAACTAAACAGAGAATAAAGGCAGTAGCATGCGCTATAATCGCACCTATAATGGGAATAAATATAAAGAACTTTATCCATTCCTTCACCCGCAACATCCTGATGTATTCCTTCACTTCAGTTAGCACTCCTCTTAAGGACTTTTAGCTCTATTCTATCATAGTTATATATGTTACAAATGGTACATATATATGTATAAATAAATTCATGCTCTACTTCTCCGATTGCTCTCGTGCAAAATCACTTTAGGACTCAAAACTGTCCTGCTTTTATCTCCAGAACTCTGGTTACCTTATCCAATATCGCCTGCATCTTACCCTTTACCTTGTTCCACGCTTCATGAACCGGAACAGCGGTATATACGTATTTAAGCCGTTTCCCCTCCTCCACCCTCTTTGTTATAAAACCCTCTTTGTCTAATCTCTGAATGTATTTCCGGATCGTTCGTTCTGAAATATTCAGCAAGTTCTGAATCTGCTTTATCGTTAACGACGAATTCAGTAGAAGATTGTATATCTTGATTTCTACCGGCTTAAAATTAAGAAAGCCTAAAATAGCATTCAGTAGTTCTATTGGTGGCCTGTTCCCTTCCCGCAGTACAGTTTCTATATCGACAATACAGTTTCTTTTTACCATAATTCTCTGTTTATACTATGAACGAATAGCCATATAAAACTTTCGTATGTATGTACGAACATTTGCACGCTCGTGATGAATTCTGGCACTTAAATTGGCTATAAAAGCTTTACGCCGCCGACAGGGCTCGAACCTGTGACAATCCGGTTAACAGCCGGGCACTCTACCAACTGAGTTACGGCGGCATAGATTACTTTATGCTCTTAGTTATTATTGCATATAAAGTATAACTTTATTTGATAAACATTTCTTTTTTTTACGGTACTACTCGCCATAGGAAGTGCAGTACGAGAAGGATTATGATAATAGCCGCAATTGCCACGATGATATAAGGCAAGAGCTTTACTATGAGCCATAGTACGCATAAAATGGCGAGAATACCAAGCAACAGCGAGACAAGAGCTGGTATTCCGCTCAGAAACCATGCGATTCGCATTCTCCCACTACCTCCCGCATCTCTTTCGCCACTTTTAACAATCGAAGCCATGAATTTGCCGCTGCCCTCATACGTACAATATCTTCACCGCGTATAATCATACTTAGCCGGTTTCCGTCAAGGACAAGGTCCACATGAGAACGTGTTTTAGCACTTATCTTCTCCTCCCGCTCCTCCTTTATGGATTCATAGATCGTATTTACTGATTGTTCATCATCCTCAAGCACAAATTCCGCTTCTATTTTCATCGAGGAGTAATATTTATGTTATAACCGGAAAAGTTCATATCGCCTTTACTTTCTTAACTATTACTGATGGCCGCTCCTTTTTCAACGCTCTATAACCACAGTAAGGGCATCGTATACTTTGATAGTCCGTCTTCAGCTCTACTATTCTCTTACACCGCAAACAATAATAGCCCATATCTCCCTCCTCAACCCTATATCAGAGAGCTTCCCGCTCTCCTCCGCTTTCTTCTATGCCTACTTCTGCCAACCGCCTTATCGCTCTCTGCGCTGTTATGCCAACCGTAGTTTGCGGGACATAAGTTCCACCTGTGAACGTGTAGCCACATTTTGAGCATTTCCACAGTCCCGTGCCTATCCTTGCCACTGAGGCTCTTTCACACCGTGGGCACTTATGCACAGCGTTAGTCTGCGATTCTATGGATGCAACGTTCTTTCTTATCTTTCGCCCGTAACGCACGCCCAACCTACCAGCGGATTTTGTTATCTTCCCTTTCCCTCGCCTTCGCTTCTTTGCCATCTTTCACTTCACCGAATAGAATAGTAATAGAGTTAATTAGTAAAAGTAATATATCACAAGTTTATGAACTGTGCAAATTGCAAAGAGAAGGCGTGCTCTAAAGGCAAAGACTGCACTGACATTGCAGCGGATGCAAAAGCAGCATACAAAGGAGAAGCACTCAAGTTGCTTAAAGTTGCTAGTTCTATCGAATCACGGTATTACATGAAGAAGACCAGGATAGAGGAGTTGATTTTGTATGCGAAAGGGATGGGTTATAAGAAATTGGGCATTGCTTTTTGCATCGGGCTGCAAAGGGAGGCAGAAGTAATCAGTGCCGTTCTATCTCAACACTTTACCGTGTCGTCAGTCTGTTGTAAAGTATGCGGTATTGACAAGTCATATTTCGAGCTGGAACGCCTACACAAACTTAACGGTGATAACGGTGCGGATACAGAAGTAGAAGCGATGTGTAATCCAATAGCTCAGGCAAAGCAATTAAATAAAGAAGAGACTGACTTAAACATCATCCTTGGTTTGTGTATAGGTCATGACATATTGTTTACGCAATATTCGGATGCACCGGTGACCACACTTGCGGTAAAAGACCGTGTGCTCGCTCATAACCCGCTTGGTGCGATATACTCAGGGTATCATCTAAAAAGGTTATGACTACTGTACTGGCTTTTGAGGTAATTAATGTGCAGGATTCTGTGGCAGAAAATTTATACCTTATATACGATTAATATATCATCAATACATTATGTATAAATACGTTACGCATAAATACATAAATACAAGAAAAATGACTGCATGAAAAACACCTCCTTATAAATGGGGAAAGAAGGAGGTGCGATATGTAGGATGTACATAAAAAGCTGAGCTACTATTCGATGTTAGACAGCAAGGGAACAGAAGTGAAGAAAGGCGGATTTCCAACGACATGCGAAGGTTTGGACAAATCTGCTAAACGACGCGTAACAATGCGCCGGAAAAGGCACGAATAAATGAATATATGACGGAAAGGAAATGAGTGCATGAATCTTAATAAAATCAATATGTGTATAGGTAAAGTAGGTTGAGGGGTTTTTCAGAAATGAATAAAAAGTAAAAAGTATATAATGGGAAAAAGAAGCATTTCACACTTATCTGTATCATCGGAGCGCCGAGTGCTGAAAATATCTTAAACTCTTTATGGGTTTGTGGAAAAGGAAATAAAAAATTTAGGAGGTGATATGAGAAATGAAAAACGAAAAGAAAGGGATAGGGATTTTTATTGCAGCGATATTAGCGATTTCGGCGTTTGCGGCGATGAGCCCGATGGCAAGTGCTGCCACTCAAGAAGAGATAAAGAATGCGATAGACAGGGGAATAGAGTGGCTGGTGGCACAGCAAAATGACGACGGGTCATGGGGAGTTGTAGATACAGTTGGTAAAACGGGTCTTGCAGTGAAAAAACTGGAGCATCACGCCGTGGATTGTAAGTATGGGTATTGTCTTGATTCGCCATTCAATCCGGCTTACCCATACGCTGAGAATGTCTCAAGGGGACTGGATTATCTCTTCGCTATTTAATGTTTTTCTTACCGTTTCCCTTGATATTGAATTAACAATTCCAGGTTCTGGGCTTATCTTCCAACTTATAGTTCACCTTCCGGGGGTCGCTGAATGCAATTGCTGTCAGCATTGCCTCATCTCTTCCTGTTGTTTTTT
>JAOZPO010000114.1:0-2616 GCA_029932715.1 Halobacteria archaeon
CAGTCAAGAGCTTCTTGTCTTCCTTCTTTGCTACATCCCACACCTTTTTAGTCCTTTCCCGGGATTTTCTATCTTGTGGCAGGTGATGGTCATAAATAATCAGTTCAGTATAAAATACCCAGCCAACCCGCGAGAACTCAATACCATGAAACAGCGGTTTGCTGAACCGATTTTATTACTTCGTGATATGTTGGTAGCATGTTACCAATATCCCAGGGCTTCTTCTATTGCATTCCTTAGATAATCCTTCTCCACTCTACTTTTTTTCATGGTAACATATGCGAACTCAGCGTTCTCAGCGGTAAATTTTGAAATGTGACATTGTCAAACCAATTAACGCTATTATCTATCTCTCTATCTTCTATTTTAAATCTTATCGTAAAAGTTGTGCCTTTATCACTGATAACCGCCAGCTTTCCATGTAGCTGATCTTCCGCCAGAATCTTCACCAAATGCAGCCCCAGTGTTTTCGCTGTATTTACATCGAATCCTTCCCCTAATCCCACTCCATCATCACTAACCGTCAGACTAACCTCACCTTTCTCTGATGCTGTGAAACTAACCTCAATCTTACCTTCTTTTCTGTTTACAAATGCATGTTTAAAAACGTTTGATAGCAGCTCATTCACTATTAGTCCAACAGGCACGGCAAGGGATACAGGAAGTGGATAATCAACTACATGAACGACTGGTGTAACTCTCGTATCGCGAACCGGATAAGCCTGGAACATCTGCCTTACCATTTTATCCACAAATCGCTTCATATTTATCGCGGACAAGTTCCCGCTTTCGTATAATTGTGTATGGATTAGAGCCATAGCATTTATCCTGTCTTTTGATTCCGTGAGTATATCTCTCGTAGCTTCATCTTTAGTAGCTCGTGCCTGCAGACTGAGCAGGCTTGACACTACCTGGAGATTGTTCTTTACTCGATGATGTATCTCTTGCAACAACGCCTCCTTTTCCTTAAGAGCCTCTTTTATCTGGTCTTCCGCTCGCTTCCGTGCATCCTCCAACTCCATGTCATGGAGCCCAAACGCGATATCTCCAGCTACTTCCTCCAGGAGCCCCTTCTCCTCATCATCAACTATGACATCATGTGCAAGCAATACAACAAGCAACCCGAAAAGCTTGCCCGCATGCTCGACACGGACTATCGCAGCTTCGTTGCCAACACAATCGTCTTTGAAGAAGCAATCTCCGCAGTCTTGGGATTTATCCTTGACCACAAGAATGTTTTTTTGTATTAGTGCGTTTCTGAAGCAGAGAGGACAATCCCCTATTATCACATGTTCGCAGAAACGAGAGATGTCTTCACCGAAGCCTGAACCCTTGACTGTGACAAAGGTTTCGCCATCTTCTAAGAATCCGAGCCATGCGGCATCGTAGCCCCGTGCTTCTACCAAGGCATCGCAGGCTTTCTGAAGCAAGTGGTCTCTATCCTTCTCCACTACGATCAACTGGTTAACCGCTCGGATGGCTTTTAGAACGGTGTTTAAGTGTGCGATGCGATCTTCCGCCAGTTTCCGCTCGGTGATGTCCTCTGCTGCACATATTACATATTCAACGTCGCCTTTACCATCTAATTTCGGCGTCCTTGTAATAGATAGTAAACGCGTTTCCCCTCTACCATTTTTAACCCATTCCTCTCTATGTGACTGCTTTTTCTTCTCAAATACCTCTCTATTATTAGCAATGCAAACCTCGGCTTCTTCTTCACTAAATAAGTCGTACAAATCCATGCCTTCTATATTTTCCTTTTCCAACCCAAAAAATTCTGCACATGCTTTGTTTACTGCACCATACGTCTCTATATCGTTTAAATACCAAATCTGAGTCTCTATGTTGTCTAATAACAATGTCCGCTCTTCTGACTTCTTATGCTCTAATTGAACCAAAAAAGTTTGTGCTACTATTCTGATTAAACCGCCTTCTTTTAACAATTCGCCGCATATCCTGGCTATCTCTTCCCCCGTGTAGCTCTCTTTATCCTCTAAGGCAGCGGCATTTATCTTCTTTGTGATCATGCCTTTAGCTGCTTCTATACCTATACTCTGAGCGTATGTGCTTACCAGGTCATTCTTCTTTATTTTCATTGCACACCTTTTTTTTTTGCTACTCCTTCTCCCCATTTGGCAGTAACAGAACTACTGATGTGGTATTGTGATATCCGCTGAACTGCCCGGGCTCCAGACAAATTTCGCCGTACGCCTCCCAACCTAACACAGGAACGCCGGGTAAAACCGTATTAAAACGTGCCACACTCTCAGGGAATCTATCGCCCAGCATTAATTGTCTTACGGCACACTCGAAGACGAGGATACCGGCAAAATCCAAATAGCCGGCTCTTTCTGCTGATTGCTTTGCCATCCATGCAGCATCCTCAACTGCATTTAGCTGATTCTCTAAATTACTGCCATCCATAATATAAAACGTAGAACCCTCTACAATACCACAGCTAAAATTTAAGGAGCCGTCTTCATTTATACCAGAAGGCCATCTTATCTTATATTCCCCCTCCTTCTCGGTCGCTAAACCAAGTTCGTAATTAGCAAAGAATTGCGCAATTTCAGAAGTATTTTCTAGTTTTTCTACATCTATGCCTTTTTTCTTGGC
>JAOZPO010000114.1:2626-4858 GCA_029932715.1 Halobacteria archaeon
TAAAACACCCGATTTGCCCATCAAAACGACCCATTTTGGCAACTTCTACGGTTTCTTCTTTCCAGACTTCCCATGCTGGTTTGCCATCAATTTCATATAATCTGTTTCCTTCCGCCTTAGTTATTTTTAATTGTCCACTCAACGGAGTATGTCCATGCTCTACCGCAGTAAACAAAGGCATCTCTGATGCAATAAGGCAGATACTGGCTGCATCCGTTGCTACATCATCTTCTGAGAACACGAAAGTCGCTTTGAGCTGCATATCGTCGCCGGCTGTGCCGCCAACAATCTTTACATTCTTTGCAAATACCTGATCAAAAACTTGCGATGTTAATACCGTTATCTCCTCGCCCATACCTGCTAAGCCATCTACAAGCAGAATAGCTGATAGGTTTGGATACCCCTCTACACTGCCACTATCCGGCAATTTGTTCGCAAGCGAGCGTGCTACAAGCTCAGGGTCTTCTCTTACTCCTTCCGCAATTGCAGTAAAGAATTTCATCTCATCAGAAGAAATCAAGCCCACCGCTATGCTTTCGTTCCCAACTTTATCCTCGCTAAACTCCCCCGCTGTTGAACAACCAATCAAAGCCGCTTTATTTGTGGCTGCTCTTACTGCATTTACTACTTCCTGATACTCGTACTTGCTTGAACAGTACACCATAGCGAGGTCAACTTTGCCACCACCCAATTTCGACTTTGCCATAGATACAGCTTCTTTCGCTACCTTTTCGCTATCCTCTCCTTTACTTATACCGGTCGCTAATTTCGTTGCCATTTTTTGTTACTCTCCATTTACGTCTGGGATAAGCAGAACAACAGAACTGGTATTATGGAAGCCGCTGAACTGCCCGGGCTCCAATCGAATTTCACCATAAGTCTCCCAACCTAACATAGGAACACCAGGTAAAACATTCTTAAAACGGTCCACTGCCTCTGAGAATCTATCGCCCAGCATTAATTGCCTGACTGCGCAGTCGAAGACGAGGATCCCGGCAAAATCAGTATAACCTGCATTTTCCGCGCTTTGTTTCGCTGTCCTGGCAGCTTCCTCTGCTGCTTTTATCTGCCTTTCTAAGTCGCTGCCGTCCATGATGCGAAAAACGACATCTTCTGTAATACCGCAGGTAAAATTGAGAGAACCGTCTTCGTTTATACCCATAGGCCATCTTATCTTATAATTATCTTCTTTCTCAGTCGTTAATCCCAGTATGTAATTACTAAAAAACTTCCCAATCTCTGAAGCGGTTTTAAGTTGCTCTACATCTATACCCCGCTTTCGCGCTGCTTCTGCTGTCTCTTCCTTCCATATCTCCCATGCCGGTCGGTTATTTATCTCATAAAGCACATTACCTTTAACCCTGGTTGCTTTCAATGCTTTACTTAAAGGAGTATGCCCGTGTTTTACACTGGTAAATAGCGGCATTTTCGAGGCAAGAAGGCAGACACTGAGCGCATTTGTACCCACTTTATCATCAGAAAAGACAAAAGTCCGCTCCATCTTGAAATCGTCACCTGCCATACCCCCAACGATTTTCAGGCCCTTGTCAAAAAGATAGGAAGCCAATAGGGTAACCTCTTCACCCATACCGGATAAACCATCAATAATGATAATGGCAGTCAAGTATGGGTAACCTTCCACGACCGTGGGCAGCTTCGCTACAACTTCTTTTACTGCTACTTCCGGATATTCTTTTACGCCTTCCGCAAGAGCAGTGAAGATTTTTATCTCATCTGATGAGAGTAAACCCACCGCCACGCTTCCCCACTCAACTTCTTCCTCTGTAAACTCACCTGCGGTAGAAGCTCCGATTAAGGGCGCATTATTGGTGGCTTCTCTTACTGTATCTACCACTTCTCTGTGGTCGTACTCACTGGAGGAGTACACGATAGATAAGTCAATTCGAGCTCCATCCAACTCCTGCTTCGCCTGCTGTATAGCTCCTTTTGCTGCCACAGCACCGTCTTTGCCTTTACTTAAGCCTGTTGCAATTTTAGTCACCATAATAAACCCTCCGCCTATTTACATGTTATGGTGAGATAGATAGAATATACAAATATATAAACACATTTTCGCATCATTATAGTCACTCATCACAAATTAACCCGAATATTATGTTATGCCAGAAAATCAGTGTAAATCAGTGTCCTGAGAATTAAAAAGACACAGATTAACGCAGATTAACACAAACCTTTCTTTCAAAAAGAAAGCTTTACCAAAGAAATTTGTTT
>JAOZPO010000006.1 GCA_029932715.1 Halobacteria archaeon
TCTTGCCCGGTGCGTAAAACGCCTGATAGCCGTAATATTGCCCGCTGGGGCATAAGGGCAGCCATTCCTCATTCGGATGGAAACTCGCAATGCTGCACAGCTTACACTTTACACAATGGTGAATCGCACTCAATATCTCTTCTTTTTCCAGTTCCATATCTTCTACCTCTCTTTTCTCTGATATTTATCCTCATCCTATAAGCTTGTTTCGATTTTTTCTTGTGTCATTCAACAACCTATAAATTAGTTAATTCCTCTTTTTCTTATATGAACTCATCTGCCAATTTGTCGAATGATACGCGGTTTTGATGGTGGCAGTACCGGATTTGTATGTAAAGATTACAGTAGCATATCCTGCATGTGACTTACCTATCGCAATATATTAATCACCATCTACTCTCTATATATAACTTTTCCCAGCTTCATCACATAAAACTTCTCTTACAATTATCCTTTTCAGGTTGTGCTTTGACATAATTTTCTCTGCAACATCTTCTTCCATTATTATTTTACATAAGTCTATCCTTTTATGTTCATATCCATTAACATATATACATATCATGAAGATGCCGAGCGATGGATACATCGAAGCTATTCTCGTATTCCTTGTCAAAAAGGGACCATCCAGCAAGTATGCTATATCAAAAGGTACTGATATTCCATATCCAACTATTCTGAGGAAAATACAGGCTATGATCGAGGCGCATGTGATCCAGAAGATAGGGATGGGGAAGAGAGGCGCGCAAATCTACGTTGCCACGCCAAAAGGCACGCTCATTGCTTATTTCAGCGGGCATGTGCGCACTTCTGAGTTATTCATGGCTCTGCCAGCGATTATGAAGCACGTTCGAATCTCTCTACTGGAGTTACCCGCAGTCAAGAATCCGTTTGGGTTTGTCGTAGATGAGTTACCATTCAAACTTTCACAATTAGAGGACTTGAAGGTAGAGGAGGCTGTTAGCATTCTGGGTGTTATTCTTATCTGGCGGCATGATGAATGGTATCATGAGATAGGCAAGGAACAACTGAAGAGCTTAATGATCTGGGAAGAGAACTACCATATTTTGCGGTTCCTGGTCGCAGGCGCTATCAACACGCTCACAAAGTTGAGTGCTCAGGCTATGCAATTGAATAAGTCATCTGCTGAATTCCTATCGGAGATAGATGAGCTTGCGGGGCGTTAATACAAGTACCCACCCTGCAATTGCTTACCTATTTATTGCGTCCTTCCCATTAACTTTTGCGATCCCTATTTATTTTACGCCGATTTTCACGCGGAACTATGTAAAATCACCCCAATACGCTTCTATTCTATCAAATTTATTTCCTCTTCTGATGCACAAAAGTTGGTCAAAAAGCTACCCCTGGTGTTGTTGACACCCCTGTTCGGGAATTGAAGGTATGCCAAAATGCTTATTTATGTCCACTTTTATGTATTAATAAACAGAGCAGATCTATATCTTCTGTATCTCCTCTCTCGTCGCTATCTTCACCCCTGCCTCGCTCAGCACATTCGTAGCGCCATTTAAATCATCCACTCTGAGTATAAGCATCGCCTGCTCCACTTTTGTAGTCACAAACGCGTAGGCATAATCCACGTTGATGCTGTTCGCACTCAGCGTATTCATGATCTCGTAAAGACCTCCCGGGACATCTCTTATTTCCACAGCAAGAACATCCGTCTCTGAGACAGTGAAGCCATACTCATGGAGCACTTTGTATCCATTCTCCGTATCATCTACCACCATTCTGACCACGCCAAAGTCACCCGCCTCCGCAATTGTCAATGCACGGATATTCACACTCGCATCTGCTAATGCCTTTGCCACTCTTGCCATCCTACCGGGCTTGTTCTCCATAAATATGGAAATCTGCTTTATCGCTACCATTTTTACTACACCTTCCTCTTATCTATAACGCGCTTAGCCTTTCCCATCGAACGTGGAATCGTTCCAGGCTCCACCAGCTCTACCTCTGCCGTGAGGTTCAGCACATTCTTAAGCCTATTAGAGACTTCTTTACGTAATAACATCAAATCCGCAATTTTATCGCTAAACGCTGCTTCCGTAACTTCTACATTAATGGTCATCACGTCCAGAGGTCCCTTCCGGTCCACAATAATCTGATAATTCTCACCAATTTCTGGAATCCGCATAAGCACAGACTCCACCTGACTGGGGAAGACATTTATCCCACGCACAATGATCATATCGTCTGTCCGACCCAGAATACGCATTATTCGTGGATGTGTCCGCCCGCACTCACACTGTTCTCTATTCAGTATAGTGAGATCACCCATTCTGTACCTGATGAGCGGAAAAGCCCATTTATCCAGCGTGGTCACAACGAGTTCGCCTTGTTCTCCATCCTCTACCTGCTCCTCCGTATCCGGATCAATTACCTCGACCAGGAACAGATCAGCCCAAATATGGATTCCACTCTGGAGATTGCATTCGGTACAGAGGGGACCACTCATCTCGCTGGTGCCGTATATGTCATAAGCCTTGATGCCCGTGGAGTCCTCAATCCGCTTCCTCGTCTCATCCGACCATGGTTCAGCACCGAAGATGCCAGCCTTGAGCTTCGTATCATCCCTGATGCTCACGCCCATCTTCTGCGCAACCTCATTTATATAGAGGAAATAAGAAGGTGTACAGGCGATCGCAGTGCTTCCCAGGTCCTGCATGAGTTCTATCTGACGTTCCGTGCTGCCGGCACCCGCAGGCAATACCGTAGCACCTATCTTCTCAGCACCATAGTGTAGACCGAGCCCCCCTGTGAAAAGCCCATAACCATAGCTAACCTGAATTACATCGCCACGACCCAGACCTATGGACGTTAGAGCTCGTGCCAGAGAATCTGTCCACATATCTATGTCACCCTGGGTGTACCCAACTACGGTTGGTTTCCCGGTCGTGCCGCTGGATACATGATACCGCACTACCCAGTTTTCCGGTAGGCAGAACATGCCCGTGGGATATGTATTACGAAGGTCGAGCTTCCTTGTGAACGGGAGTTTTGTTACGTCACTCAGCTCTTTGATGTCATCGGGTGATACGCCAGCCTCATCGAATCGCTGGCGGTAGAAGGATGAATGCGCATAGACAAAGCGAACAATTGACCGAAGCCGATCCTCCTGCAACTTGTGCAGATCCTCAATCGGCATACGTTCGATGTGCGGATTCCAGTACCTGAACATGTCTATCCCCCACAGCAATTACAGATATTATAACATAAAATACTGTTATAGATATTATAAATAGTAGTACTTCATAAAGATATGACAGATGCTTTCCATACGAAACGTGAGCAAGCAGTTTGACGGTATAAGCGCCATCAAGAACGTAAGTTTTAAAATAGATAAGGGTGAGATAGTTGGACTCGTAGGACCCAACGGCGCGGGGAAATCAACACTGCTGAACATAATAAGTGGAATTTATCTACCAAACACGGGGTCTATCATATTTGACGGCGTGGATATAACAAACCTCCAGCCCGAAAAGATATGCAGGCAGGGAATAGCGAAGACATTTCAGCTCGTGCAATCCTTCCCTGAACTATCTGCCGTCCAGAACGTGGTGGTGGGCGCGTTATTCGGTAAATCGGAGAAAATCGGGATGAAAGAAGCCATAGCAAAAGCCGAAAAGAATCTTGACTATGTCGGATACCCCATGAATAAAACAGATTATCCAGTAAAAAACCTTAATGTTGTCGAACTCAAGAAGATACAGCTTGCACGGGCTCTTTCCACGTGTCCGAAACTTCTGCTTCTGGATGAGGTAACTACGGGACTGAATCCGAGAGAAAGCAATGACGCTATCTCACTAATACGTAAAATCAGAGAATCCGGAATAACTATACTCATGGTAGAGCACGTAATGAGGATAATAATGAATGTGTCTGATCGGATTGTCGTACTGCACCACGGCGAAAAAATCGCGGACGACACACCGTTGGAAATAGCAAAAGATGAAAGAGTCATAAGCTCTTATCTCGGCGAAAGGACATATATGTGATGCTATGCTCAAGATAAAGGACTTGAATGTTGGTTACGAGAAGGTGCAGGTGCTTTGGGATGTCTCCTTTAACGTTAAAGAGGGGGAGATAGTAACTCTTTTAGGCTCTAATGGCGCCGGGAAGTCAACCACCGTAAAGGCGATTCAAGGACTGCTTAAGCCAAACTCAGGCAGTATAAGGTTTACGGGCAAGAGCATTAATGGGCTACCGGTATACAAAATAGTGGCAGAGGGAATTGCCCTTGTCCCGGAAGGCCGGGCGATATTTCCAAAGATGACAGTGCGTGAAAACCTCGTTCTGGGCGCCTATGTATCAAGGGCAAGGGATTTACGAGACGATAATCTCGATTGGGTCTTTGAGTTATTTCCGAAACTGGATGAGCGTAAAAAGCAGCTTGCTGGCACTATGAGTGGCGGGGAACAACAGATGCTTGCGATAGCACGCGCGTTAATGTCAAAGCCGAAGCTTCTGATGCTTGATGAGCCTTCACTCGGGCTTGCACCCGTAATCGTATTACAGGTATTTGAAATCATAAAAAAGCTGAAGCAGGAGGGTGTAACGGTATTGCTTGTAGAGCAGAACGTACACCATGCGCTTGAGATTTCTAACAGAGCGTATGTCATGGAAAAGGGCAGGATTATTCTGGAAGGCAAAGGCTCTGATCTTCTGAATAATCACTATGTAAGAGAGGCATACCTGGGGCTATAATTTCAGCCGATTCTAAAATATATATCTTTATAAAGTTAAAGTGTGGAATCAAATAAATGAATTACAATTAAAGCGGATTCTATCCGAGTGACTTAAGCATAAGTTTTAGTCAGCACATTTGAGCCGTGGTTTTGTTTACTCAATAGCCAACTCAAAATTCCAGCATAAATCTATATTTACTATACTACCTTTATTATCCTCAACATCGTAAATAAATAAAGAAAGTGAAAAATGAGAAAACATCAGAAGCGGATAGCGGCACCAAGAAGCTGGCGGATAGAACGGAAGACCGCCTACTGGACGGTAAAGCCTGAGCCAGGGCCGCATCCAGGAGCTAAAAGCATGCCCTTGCTCTTGATCGTGCGGGACATGCTCAAATTAGCTGATAACAGTAAAGAGGTGAAGCGGATATTGCACGAAGGGAATATCCTGGTTGACGGAAAGCGAAGGAAAGAGATTAAGTACCCGATTGGCATTTTTGACATTCTTTCCATTCCCGCTATAGAAACGGATTATATAGTGCTACTGGACAAGAATGAAAAATTATCGCTGGTAAAGTTGGGGAAGGAAGGGGCATCGAGGAAACTGTGCAGGGTGAACAACAAGACGATGATAAAGGGCGGACGGATACAATTTAACCTGTATGACGGCAGGAATATTATACCGAGCAATGGTATTGGAGCGGAGATTGAAACGCATGATTCGATAATGATTTCATTGGAATCAAATGAGATATTACAACGATTCGCATATAAAGAAGGGCGTAAAGTGATGGTGGTAGGCGGTAAGCATTCTGCGCAGACAGGCGAAATAGAGGAGATAAGAATTGTGCGAAGACCTGATCCAAATGTAGTAAAGATAAAGCCACTTGATGGTGGAGAAAGCTTCTGGACAATTGATGAATACGTCTTCGTGGTGGGTGAAGAGAAGGTAGAAATACCAGAGCTTGAAAAATTGTGATTTTACATGCCGATAATAGAACATTATAAGGAGGGATAAGATGGCTGAGAACCTGATGAGGAGAATAGGAATAGATAAAGTAGTGATAAATATGGGCGTTGGTGAGAGCGGAGAGAAATTAGCAAAGGCAGAGAAACTTTTGAGTAGCCCTCTAATTGCGAATCAAAAGCCTGTTAAAGTAGCTTCTAAAAGAACTATACAGACTTTTGGCATTAAAAAAGGCGAAGCTATTGCATGTAAAGCAACGCTCAGGGGCGAACGCGCAAAGGATTTCCTTAAACGTGCATTTAGCATACAAAATCGGCTAATGTCTTATCAATTCGATACTGCCGGCAATTTCTCGTTTGGCATTGCGGAACACACAGATTTTGGCATTCATTACGACCCGAAGGTGGGCATCTTCGGAATGGATGTCTCGGTGTCGTTAAAAAGACCGGGCTACCGGATAAAAGAGCGGAGGATCCAGAACAAGAAAGTCCCTGCTAAGCACAGAATAAACAGGGAGGACTGTACCGCGTTCCTCGAGAGGGAGTATGGTGTGGAAGTAGTAGAGGAGGAAGAGGAATAGGTAGTCTGTCTATCGGTGAAGCTTGTTTGTGCACCGCAAGAAACGTTTTAAATGCACATTGGAATAATCACATGTGAGATATTGAGGGAGGAGATAAGGGCGGTAATAGAAGAAACAGGCATTGATAATGTATTCCTCGTGCTGCCCGAAAGCCTTAATCCCGTGATATGCGTATTAAATAAAGAGGTAACCGACCGGTTTTTGGGCAATCTGGCTAAGTGTGGTCTAAAGACGAGGGAAAAAACGTTTGAAAGGATAGTAAGGGAAATTCGAGAAGACAATATCACGGATTCTTTGATCATTAAAGTGACGGAGTTGAGGCTGCATGATTACCCTGATAAGTTACTGGCTGAGATAGAAGGAGGGCTAAAACAGTTGAGTTCTGTGGCGGATTTTGTCTTATTAGGCTACGGATTGTGCGGAAGCAGTGCTAAAGATATGGAGAATGTAATCCAAAGCGCAAAGGTACCGGTAGGAATCCCACGTGACATTAAAGGGGAAATATTGAACAATTGTATAGAGATAGCACTTGGTAAGGAGAAGGTGCAGTCACTACTACGCGAGGAGATAGGTACTTTTTTCATGACTCCCGCAGGTGCTGCAATCATAAAAGAGCCTCAGGTGATACTGCAATCATCTATAAATATCACTGCGGGTCACATGAACCAAAGTGCTATCGCAGATACGCGAAACATAATAAACGTATTGAAAAGCCATTATAACCGTGTAGTAAAGATATGCTATTCTGAAGCTGATGAGACGAACGTGGAATTTGCAAAAACAGTTAAAAAGTTTGCAAGAGAGTTCAATCTGGAAATAAAGCAGGTTAAGGGCTCGTCAAAGCGCATGCTCGACGCTCTGGCGAGTGCCCGTAATCCACACTAAAAGCTTTTAAACTGCTAAATTCTAAACACTCATAATGAGCACAAAACGATCAACGGTGATTGTGCTGCTGACTATTGTCGGCTTAATTTTTGTATGTGGCTGCATTCAGCAGCCTTCGCCAGAGGGAGGGGCGCAGGGAGGGCAGGGGCAAGAGCCAGCTACGTTAGAAACGAAACCAATTAACCTCTCAGGAGTTCAATCCGGTAGTTTCGTCAAGTACTATTCCTTAGATTCTATAAACGTTACTTTACGGGTACCACAATATCAATTACCGTTACAAACGGTGAAGATAAGTAATTTCGACAAATTCAATAGGGCAATCCGTTTGAGCGAAGATGCCAAGAGTGTTCTGGAAAAGAACGGTTTTGTGGTCATCAGTAACCCTTTTAAGCAAACGGAAGAAGATATTACGGAACCATATAAAACGCAGAAGGAGCGCGAGATACCTCTCTTTATCACTTCTGATTCGTTATTACATCTTTATCATATCCAATTTGATGAGACACTCAGGCAAATAGAGGAACGCGAATTTTACGGGCTAATATGGCAAATCAGTAAGGAGCTGCTGAACGAGTCCATAGCTGATTACAACAATTACAATGGCGACAGGAAAGAAGCATCAAGACGAAACGTTGCCTATTTCGCAGTTGGGCTGAGTCTGTTACAGCCGAAACCCGAGCAGGTATGCCAGAGCCAATATGAATGCACGAACTTTACAAAAGAGGATTTAGAAAGATATACGTTTGAGGTGCCTGATTTTGTTAAATCAGATGTGGAGCGTGAATTGGAGCTAATAGAGAAACATACAGGATTCTCGGAATCGCCTATATTCCGTTATAAAGAGGACTATTCACAATACGTGCCTCGAGGGCATTATACAAGAAGCGAGCAGTTAAAGAACTATTTTAAAGCGTTCATGTGGTACGGACGGATGAGCTTCTTGTTAAAGGGTGGCTGTCCGGATTGTTTGGTCTCCGCAGAAGACGCGAAAGTACAGACGATGGGGGCATGCCTAATAACAGTGGAATTTGACGCGAGACCGCAATTAAGACAGGAATGGGATAGAATATACACAGTAACGGCTTTCTATGTCGGGCTCTCAGACGATCTGGGTCCTTATGAATATATGGAGGCGATAAACACAGTATTTAACGGTAAATCCGTGCCGGATGAATTAACAGAAGCAAAGATAGAGAAATTAAAGGCGAAAATGGCGCAATACAGAACGCCGAAGATATACGGTGGAACCGGAGATTGTGTTATATCACCGCCGTTTACGCCCGAACAGGCAGATCAATGCCTGGCAAATACGAAAGGATTCAGGTTAATGGGGCAGCGGTTCATTCCTGATTCGTACATGTTTTCACAGTTGGTAGGTCAATACACAGGCGTTTATTCCGGTGATCGAGAGCCGAGACCGTTTACATTCGTTATTTCCGGTGCTGGTCGCCCGATAAGGGGGTTTCCACGCGGGCTGGACGTCATGGCGCTTTTAGGTTCTGACAGAGCGCAGGAGTTATTGAACGATCTGGATGATTCGAATTACGAGAATTATAGCACACAGTATAACAAATTAGAATCCGAATTCGAGTTGTTTAACGAAACTGAGTGGAACAAGAATCTGTACTGGAGCTGGTTGTTTGCGTTAAAGCCGCTATTGAAAGATTACGGTGCTGGTTACCCGACTTTTATGCAGACCAAAGCGTGGCAAGACAAGGAGATGACGACTGCTCTGGCTTCCTGGACTGAGTTAAGGCATGATACCATACTTTATGCTAAGCAGAGCTACACGATAAAAGAAACAGGTGTTCTTATGCCAAAGGCGGAGAAACCGGTTGTCGGGTATGTAGAACCAGTTCCTGAGTTTTACAACCGGCTGTTGGCATTAACGCAGATGACTACTGCGGGACTTGTTGATATGGATGTCCTCGATAGTTCCGCGGAATATAGATTAGAGCATTTAGAAGCGATTTTAGAGCGGTTAGTGGAATTATCGAAGAAGGAACTGGCGAATGAAGAATTAAGGGCAGAGGATTACGAGTTTATTAAGAATTTCGGTGAGGAATTGAACGCGGTAGTTAGCGAGGTAGATGAGAAAGCAAAGAAGACGACGATAATTGCTGACGTGCACACAGAAGGTAATACAGAGCAGGTGCTGGAGGAGGGAGTTGGCTACGTTGATCTGGTGGTTGTCGCGTATGAAGTTCCTGACGGCAGGATACTGATCGGTGCGGGACCTGTGATGAGCTATTACGAATTTAAACAGCCAATGGCAGAGCGGTTGACAGATGATAAATGGCGAGAGATGTTGATGTCCAGGGCAACGGAGCGGCCGGAATGGTATTCGAGTTTCTGGGTGCCTCCCGTGGCTTTAGACTCTTAACTTCACTATAGTTTTGATATACTAATCTCGGGGTTTTAAATTTGCACAATAGGATTTATCTCGCATAGAAATAGAGCGTGAATGGTAACCGTTAGGCAACAACTTTATTTATTGTCTTCGCGCTCACAACATAGCATACGTAAATAAAAAGGAGTGCAAATGAAAAAACGCTACGTAACCTTCTCCAAAAATATATTCATACCAGTAACGAACGTATGCCGAAACGCCTGCGACTACTGTGTCTACCGGGCTCGCAGTACTGAAGACGCTTATACCGTACGTATAGACCAGTTTTTAGAGCTATTGAATACGAAATTAGAAGCTACCGAAGCGCTGTTTACCGCGGGTGAGAAGCCCGAACTGGTCGATCCAAACGGGTTTCGTAATGCTACCGGCTGCTCCACGCTTGTTGAATACACGAAAGAGCTATGCCAACTCGCGCTAAAGCACGGGCTGCTGCCTCATTCTAATCTCGGCGTATTGAGCATGGAAGAGCTGAAAGAGTTACGTGACGTGAACGCCTCAATGGGCCTGATGCTCGAGACCACGGCGGAACTCGAAGCGCATAAGAACTCGCCTGGCAAAGCGCCAAAAGAGAGATTGAAGATGATAGCAGCAGCGGGCAGGCTTAAGATCCCGTTCACTACCGGCTTGTTGATTGGTATAGGTGAGACGCAGGAGGACCGCATCCGGTCTTTAAAAGCGATTCAATCGTTACACGAGGACTATGGGCACATACAGGAAGTTATTATCCAACCGTTTACGCCCAAGCCGTTCACAGTAATGGAAAAGAGAGAACCACCGAGATTTGATGAGTTCAAAGAAGTTGTTCGTATCGCAAGGGCGATATTGGCATCGGAAATCACAATTCAAGTGCCGCCTAATTTGACTTCGCCTGTTATGGAATTGATAGAACTTGGTGCATCGGACTTAGGCGGTATTTCAGAGCAGACTATTGACTATATAAATCCAGAATCGCCATGGCCTGGTGAGGAAGAACTGCGTAAGATAGTAGCTCCTTTCGTGTTGCGGGAGAGATTGCCGATATATCCTGGATTTATCAAGAAGGGATGGTACAGCGAAGAGGTAAGACATGTGATAGAGCGGTATGCGGGTGAGGACGGGTTGAGAAAACAGTAAATTTATTAAATAAATAGTAAACGGTAAAGAATTTAGCGTTGTTTATTATATTAAAAAAGTATTTCCTCTGAAAAGGCGATATAGATAGCAATAAATACGAAACTCAGATACAAAGCGACAAAAGGATAGGACAAATGGAAGAAAGAGTTAACTGGCGGGTAACATCCCTTTGTATTTATGAACGTGTATTCCATGGAAATAGCATTTTTTGCGAACCACTCATTGTGTATGAGTCCACAGAGGTATTCAGGAAGAGTACTGAGAATGAGATATACAATTTGACCGTGGTCGTGGACCCAGAGAATAGGGTAGAGGAGAGTGACGAAGCTAATAATGAGAAAAAGAAGAAAATGGGCCCTGATCTGACGTTTGTGTTCCAGGAAATAACGTTTTTGAACAAAAACGGAAACGCAGTAGCGTCTGATAAACTTATTGCGCGCGAAAACAATACAATAAAAGTTAATGTAAAAAATGCGGGCTGCGTAGCTGCTTCGGACTTCTTTGTTAAACTGTATGTGAACAAATCATATAATGCAACATACGATGAACTGATTGCTGATTTTCCCAGGTCTAAAAAAATTACGCGTCTTGAACCAGGAGTAACGAGCGAAGTGGACTTCTCATGGGTGCCGGGAGATGGATTTTATCGCGTGAAAGTGGTGGTAGACGAAAATAACGAAGTGCCCGAAATAGATGATATAAATAATGCTTTTTCTGTCTCTGATGAAGTGAAAGCAGGAGAGCCGGGATACAAGGCTAAAGAGGAATCTTTGCAGATTTATAAACATGACACGCTCAATGGCGGAATCATATATGAACCTTATTGCAATTATGCATGTCCCGATCCTTGTACGGATAAGAGTTATGAATATCCCCATGTATATTTTGACATTAATTTATCACAAAATGCCGAAATAACGGTTGCTCGTCTCTATCTGTATGTTTGGGGCGACAAAGCTGATTTAGAACACCCCGGGTTTCGTATTGGATGGCAACCGGAAGTAAGCATGAAGTTTAATAACAGGGAATTGAATGTTGATTCTACTTATGAGGATACTACGGGTGCGACAGCGATGAATTATAGCTACATGACCTATTGTTATGATGTGACATCCGCATGTGACGGAAAGAACTGGAGTGCCGAAGCACACTTCACGAGAAAAGAGCCCATGAGGTTTGGTGTTAATGACATGGCGCTTCTTGTTGCATATCGAGATAGTAACTCCGTACTTACTTCTTACTGGATTGGCGAGGGTAGTGATGTGCTAATGGCAAAGAACATGAAATTCCCTACCGGATTCGAGCTTGACGAATGCACGAGGAAATGTGTGTTTGAAGGTATGAATGATGCACAGAAGGCGAATGCTTCTATTTTGACTGTATTGGCGCCTTACACCTCTTATGATGCTACTAATCTACTCCCGGAAGCTAGAGAAGAAGGAGACTCACTCTGTTTTCAAGGCTCAGGACAGCAGAAGGTAGGAAAGTTGATAGGAAATACTACGGGCCATTGGGAATACAGAGTTCCAGGGGCAATAGCATTCACCGAGCACGAATGGGAATACGTGGATGTTAAGGATGGCACAAATATTGCAGAGGTACAGAGCCGGGGAAATTATCTCGTATTGAAACATGCAATCCTGAAGGCGGAATACCCACCCGACCTCGTGGCACCATACATACCGAAGAGCGTGGTAGTAGGAAACCCTATAACTGTGGATATAGAAAACAAAGGTAAGAGTAAAGCGAAAGATTTCAACGTCAGCTTCTCTGTGAATGGAGAACTTAAAGGTAAGAAGCACGTTGAGGTGGTAGAAGGAGAGAGCAGCGTGCAGTTGACTTTACCGTGGACACCACGTGCTGCGGGACAGCTTGTGAAGTTGAACATCTCCGTGGATTGCGACAATGAATTACGCGAATTGAACGAAAACAATAACATTGTCTCTCAGTTCGTGGCTGTCGTCGCCAGTCATATAACACCAATCTTCGACATCGGTTCGTCTGATAAACCATACCCCAGCATTTCGGGCATTCATAAAGGAACCATCAGATTAAATCACACGATTACTGTCAATAAGATATACACATACGCATGTCCTGGTACCGGTGGTCATACAGAATACATTGAAATATCAAATGAATCAGGGATAGTAGCAACCGGACAGTGGGAAAGCTATACAAGAGACAGGCATAACATTAGCTTCTATCCTTCGTTCATAATGCTCATGAATCGCACTTATAACTACACGATAAGAACCGGCTCTTATCCTCAGATTCATCACACAAGCGAATTAAAAGTGAAGGTGGGAATGGGGATGATAATTAACTGCACTTCGTTCGTGGATACGAATGGTCGTTCTTATAATAACTGGATACCGGCTATTCGATTAGAAGGTAATTTTGCAAATGACAATTTACCGGATTTGGAAGTTAACGAAATAGAGGCGTACTACACTAATACCGACATAAGGTATTTAAACTTAAATAATGACGTCAAAGTAAAAATAACAAATAACGGGTCTGTAAACACTGGACCTTTTGAAATAAAACTCGTTGCGAACGCAGAAGATGTAGATATTAAGACAATCCCTGCACTTGAGCCAAATTCAAGTATCTATGTAGTGTTCAATTGGACGCCACTATATAATGTGACCCGACCACCCATAAGTGCATACCTGGTATCCGAAAATTTCACCTTGAATGCGATAGTTGACCATGAAAACAGAATAATAGAATCCAATGAGACCAATAACATGATGACGGTCAGCGTATCTGCATTATGGAATGGCCGTATGGGCGGGAATGGTGTTTTAGGTGAGCCATATATAACAACCCGGCATCATGGTAAGTTACATGGTGGCACAATCCAGACATTCGGTGACAGCTATAAGTACTGGAAATACGCAGTTCAACCAGGAAAACCTTATACAGTAAATTATAATGTTACACTGCCCCCGGATGCTAAAGTAGAATTGGCAAATATATATACATATTTCGAGTGGTTTGTTACGGAACAACCGAAAGCGAATGTGACGTTTGCTACTCCCGATGGCGAGAACAATCTTTCGATAGCAGACTGGTACTGGGACAAAGCTTATGCTTTCATTTTTGGACCCTTTTTATGGGGGGGTACTCAAGTATGATGTCACTCCGTACATCAATGGGAACGGTACTTACAACTTATGTCTTAAGCATGATGGTGGTCATAAATACTATGTGGATGATGGTTCAATGGCCACTTACTTGGGAAAGATTGTTTCACATCTATACACCCCTATCAAGAAGAGATTGCGCAATACAATGTTACAATGATACCGGCGGAATATCTTAATTCCAGCTATAACCTTGTTGAAATGGAATTTCGAGGTAATTGCAGGAATATGCCGGCAAATTCAGTCCTGGTTGTGGAATACAAAAATAATGTTCGTTATGTTACATAGGATTTGCAAATGACTAAAAAAATTGTATTTCCATCTTCTGCCCCAGGATTTAGACGCTTTGGCAACACTTCTTCAGACAATCTTTGCCATATCAGCGGAGACATTTGCTCAACCTTCAATGGGGTATCCGTTGTCGCAAATACCATCACCATCTGAATCAACGCAAGTTTGGTCGCTCCAGTAGTTGCCTATGCTGCTCACGTGTACCGTGCCGTCATATTTATAACATAGATCATCAATGATTGAGTTCCAGCGGTTATTACCGGTACTATCGAACGCCTGTGAAATGTGCTCCGGATGATCGAGATTGTTATCAATGAAGCCGTTCATGCAGATGCAGTTATCATAACTGGAATAATAGAGCTTTATCCCATAGTCACTGTTGTATTTTATTGTATTCTCATATATGCTGTTGTTGTTACCGATCACGCGTAATCCATAGTCGTTGTTTGATATGACGTTATTTGATATAACGCAGTGGTTCGCGTTGTTAAAATATATACCCGCCTTTTCGGCTCCTGTCGCACCTGTAACCGTGAATCCACTTATAGTTACGTAATCTGCTGTTCCCTCAAACACATGGTCGTTTGAATCCAATGCCTGAACAATCGTATCGTCGCGATTGCCGGAGGTAGACCTTATCGTTAATGATTTATACACATCCACATTCTCGTAATACGTGCCAGGTTCAACGGTAATCGTATGCCCGGTCTGCGTATCATAATCATCTATCGCTGCTTGAATTGTTGAAAAGTCCTCACCGCTGTCAATGTTGTGTACCGAGTTTGGAACTGTCAAAACAATCGTATCGTAATATGCGAACGAATCCAGCCCAATGGCATTCTTGTATTTCACGTATACTTTCTTCACACCATAACCTTCCGACAATGTCCACGCCTTTGCCGTACTGTACGGTTCCCAGGGCGACCAGCATTCATCCCATGTGTGGTCGTTAGCGAACCGCATTCCGGTTACACCGTACTGGTCCTCAGCATACAAACTCAAAGTAACGTCCCTTGAGGTTGTGTACTCCTCGCCGTTGTTAATAACAATTGACGGCCCCGTATCACATTTACCGCCAGAACCGCTACCAAATGCTTCACCTCCATAAACAACAAAGCTGTCAGCCCAAATCTGACTGCTCTCCTGTCTGAATGCAACAGGCATTGGTGTGCCGCAGATACCATCAGGATTATAAAGCCAGGAGACATCAACGGAAACCGAAGCTGCGCCATCTATACTCCAAACTATTTCTTTTCCTGTCCAGGTGATAGAATAAGTGTGCCACTCTGCGGGATTGATGCCCGGGAATTCACCGGCAAGTTGTGGCGGCCACTGCCCGGGCTCTCTATAATATGCTCTGATGTAGTTTGTTTGAGAAGGTTTTTCAAAATAAATCGCCAGGTCATTGCTGCTACGTGTATGGAAACCAAACCAGCACCTGTTTCCAATATCTCGGAGTGTGCGTACGCGAGCATGGAAGGAGAGGTTCTCATTGCCACCATAAGCAGCAAATGTAGGATTTGATAGCACACGATAATCCTGCTCGGTGGGTTCTCCATTTCCGATTGTGAGCATGTTGTTCTCGATTCGCGCAGCCCAAGTGTAATACGGGTCCTCAGGGTCCCAGTTCAGATTGCCATACCAGTTTGTTCCGTCCACATTTGGGCCGTCAGGCGCGTTGAAATTGTCGTAAAACCGTGTTGATAACGCTTTTGTTGCGTTCACTAATCCCCAGCCATAATCGTTATCCCAGCCAGGTTCGCCCAGGTCATCTGCGGTGCTTTGCAGTATATATCTTATATTATCCGGACCCGTTACACCGTTTGCGGCCAGAAGTGCCGCCACGCCAGACACGTGCGGTGTTGCCATTGAGGTTCCATTGACGAACACACTATAAAAGTCACAGACCGATCATAAATAAGTTTGCTGCAGAACTCCATCATCATAGCCATCTCCATTTTGATCTACCCGCAAATCACCACCCGGAGCAACCAAATCCAGGTAACTGCCTGTATTGGAGTAATACGCACGAGTTTCATCGTATCTGGTTGCACCAACTGCGATTACATAATCATCATAAGCGGCGGGATACTGCGGCTGATTTCCATTTAAATACTCATTACCGGCAGCAGCGATTACTGTTACTCCGTTGTTGTAGGCGTACTCAACGGCTTCTCTTATCCTGTTTGAAGGTGTACCGCCTAAACTACAACTAACAATATCTGCACCGTGATCAACAGCGTAATAAAAGCCATCCTTAAAATCATTATCATAATATGAACCAGCAGCATCTGCTATTTTTACGGGCATTATCGAGCAATCAAATGCAACGCCCGCAAAACCGTCATTATTATTGGTTGTTTGCGCGATAGTGCCCGCGACATGCGTGCCATGACCCCAAGGCCAATGGTCGTCATTGGGATGTGCATCATTATTGACAAAGTCATAACCCAGAACAAAGTTGGTACCAGCCAGATCCGGCGCTTGGCAATACGGTCCGTAATTTTCGTAAGCCACTCCGGTGTCTAATACCGCTACTACAACACCGGAACCCGTGGATATATCCCACGCTGATTCCATGTTTATTCCGCCATACTCGTCATTGTCGAGATGCCACTGATAAGGATCATAACCGGGGTCATTGGGAACCATACAACCATAGCCTATATAGCTCGGTTCTGCATATTCCACTTCTGGTAGGCTCTCATATATCTTGATCATCTCTTCCACCGATTTGTCCTGCGGGATGCTCAGTAGCTTAGATCCCGGGGGGTCAGATAAAGAAGGTAAAGTTTCCTTCACTGAAACTCCGTATTTTGTATTAATCGAGTTTATCGTATTTTTGCTAACATTAGATTTGAACTTAACGATGAATTCACCAGATTCATACTCTGGTGCATTGGGATCATAATAAGGTCCTTTTACCTCGACAAATTGCTTGTCTTGTGTATGTGTACCCGTGTTCGAGAGGCTTCCGCTTATAGTCGTTAAGAAGACCATGCAAATCACAAATACTATTGCTTTTGTTTTTACCTTTTCGCTTTTCATTTTCTACCGTTCCACTACCCATTCCTCAGATATGAATAGAATATTCATTGCGAACCCTTACTCGTCCAGAATAGAAATTTTGCCTGTTTGTATATGGCCAATACCGTTCGGTTGTGCATATTTAACTTCTGGGAGCCTCTCATATATCCTAACCATCTCCTCAACGGTTTTACCCT
>JAOZPO010000007.1 GCA_029932715.1 Halobacteria archaeon
AGCTTCTCCCAGCCTGCCGGGAACTCCTTGTTTATATCCAATATGAATCTCCTGTCTACCGAATCGGCAAGGTCGTCATCACCGGTGAATATCTTCGCATAGCTATCATTCACCAGCATCGGCTTCGTCTCTACCATGTGCTCCTGAATTACCGCACCGCCAGGCAGCGCGTGGTTCAGCACTTCCATGTAGTGGCTTATTGTATCTGGCGTAACTTCCTTACCCAATCTCGCTTCTAACAGCCCGTGTGCATCGTCCAGCCCCAGAACAATTCCTCGCTTCATGTCATCCCAGCACTGCTGCATTGCTGCATTGTTTATCCAGTGCAGGTCGTCCATGTTTACCATTATATCTGTGTGGTTCATCATGTAAGGCATCAGGTACCGCTGCCCCTGTGGCATACCGACATCAGGGTTGTATCCCGGTGTTCCCGACTGTCGTGAGTCCGCTAACTTCTTCGCCTCTTCTACGAACTCTCTCTTCCGCATTCCTCCTTTCTGTGCTATACCGCCATACACATAGAACTTCGTCTTTGTACTCTCTGGCTTCTCCGCGAACTTATCTGACATCGCTTTCATGAAACTATGCTGTATATCTCCAAATGGCATTTTATTCCACACCTCCTCTTGGTGTAAACATTTTCACGTTCTTTACTCCTATGTCCTTCTTTCCGCCTTTTATGTCTTCCATCTTCTTCCATGGTTGGAATCCACCAACAGTTCTCTTCCAGTGTATCTGTGAGATCACATCCGATGACTCAGGATCATCTACTTCCTGCCAGACCCCGCCCTCTGCATTCCTGTACATTGTCGTTCTCTTCCTCAGCTCATCCTCGGGTAGTGCTTTCCCTAATGTTACCTCTTTGTCCATCGCACCGCCGATCATGTCCTTCACGTAAATTACGTCCCCACTAGGTGATCTTGACCATCTTCGCAGTGCATCGAACATCATACCGTCCTGGTCCAGCCGGACCGCGTGCCCGTGAACAGTCCTTCCTCTCAGGCCAGTCCTCGCAGTATCGTAAAGCTCGCTGTCAAGAAGCTCTTTCGCTATCTTCTCCACGTCCCGCTCTCTCGCCTCTATAATCGTTCTGCCTGATAGCACACCAATGTCTACTCCTTTATATCTGGTGTAACCGCTCTGTGCTCGATGGTACGGTGCTATCGGTGCAAATTGCATTGAATCCGTGAACTGCACGTATCTAATCCGATCGCCCGCTTTTGCTCCTTCTGTCGGCTCTACCATCTCACGAACCGCGCATGCTGGCTCCTCCATCTCTTCCAGTGGTGGATGAATGCTCTTGTACTCTTCTCCCGGCGCACGGTGTGCAAGCAATCTCACAACATCTTCTTCTGCTATGTCCCTCAACTTCTCAAACTTGTAACTTGGGTCCAGGTACTTCTTTCTGTTTTCCGCTACATTGCTGCTTCCAGCCCAATATTGTGGCATTTTTCTTTCCTCCTATCTATCCTATTTCGCGGCCTCCGCAACCGCTTTCATTGGCTCTGCAAACTCAGGTATTGCTCCCAACACTTCACCATACAGCGCTGACGTCCTCGCCGGCGAGAAGTACATCGTGTCCGCGTCTATGCACATTGCAGCGCAGAAACAGGGTATGAACTGTCCCTTTGCATGTCGGGTAACGATATGGTTCCCGTAGAACACTCCCGGTCCTCCGCCTCCGTATATAGAGTGCGAGAAGAACGAACTCGACACAGACGTACCCTGTGCCATTCCATTGTCCACACCAGGCATACCGGTCTCATGCTCCAGTAGCACGTTGTAATGCATGATGTTCGACGGTACTGGCTGCCCTGCACGCATTGATGCGCAATTCACGCATACCGCTGCAAGCATACCAGCCGACGCGTATGCATTCCACATCTGTGGGTCATCCGAATCGTAAACCACGTATCCTGACCCCAGTTTCTTCTTCTCCTTTATCACTCCGTCCGCTTTTGCCCTCTCCACTAAGCTATACGTAACATCGCCTAACGTCCCCGTCTTTCCGTTTTCCTTTATCAGGTCATGCACCAGGTTGTTTGCATTCAGTCCCTCATACGCCAGGTCCAGAAGATGCCCGCGCTCATGGGGTCCCATGCAGTTACCCATCTCGAACTGTGCTGCTTCCTCCAGTATCATAGTTAACGCAGCACCCTGTATCGCTCTCTTCCCTACTGTCGCTGCCAGATGGTTCACCGGTATGTTCCTGAGCGTGAAGCCCGGGCCCTCGTTCTTTATCGGTACGTCCACCAGCATCTTTACTGCTCCTGTCGTTGCATCCGGGTCCTGAGGATACATACCCCATACTGCCGCATGCACGAGCGGTGCATCCCACATGCTCACGTCGCAAACGTCAATTATCGCGTGCGTCAGCGCACCCGCTGCTGCCGTAAGACCAACCGAGTAGTCACTTAGAATCCGCGCCGTTGGCACCTCAGTCAGCATTCGCTTTCCGCCTGCTATCAACTGAACCCTCGTGTCGTCTCCTTCTTCCACACGGAGCATGTCTTCCATCTGTTTCGCTATCTCCTCCGCTTTGTCCAGTATCGGGAAGTTATGCTCTACACCGCGTATTACCATACCTTTAGTCCCGAGTGTCCCAGTCGCTAAGCTCTTCTCCAGACCCGCTAAGTCAATAGCACCTGTCCGAATAGTCAGGTTGACTATCCTCTTTATCGCGTCGTTTCTCAACGGACTGATATTCTCCAATGGTACTCCTTTCGCCAATACGTTGCCTCTGTCGTCGTATAAATCTATCTCATCTGCCATGTCTTCTTTTTCCTCCTTTGTTCTTTACCCATTTAGGGTAAATACACTAATAGTGTAGGGTATAAAATAACTTTCGGTTTATCTCAGCATTCCAAAATTGAGATGCTGCTTTGTGGTTCCTTATTTCATACGTAAATAGCACTTGTTCATACAAATTATAATGAATCACTAAAAAGTGTACATAACCCACGGGTCACGACTAAGAACCGTTAAAATCGTAGCTGCTACTGCGCTTTCGTTCCCTCTGCTAACATCAGTTCATTTTTTGCTTCTATTTCTATCCTTACGAAACCCGTCTTTGATAGCTTCTCTTCTAATCCTTCCATTGTGAAATATTTACTCGCATGCCCGTGACTTGCTGTCCCCGCGGTGCCTCCTATCCAGTCAATAATGTATATCCTCCCGCCTTCCCTGAGCACACGCGAGGATTCCCGCAACGCTGCATCCGGATTATCCATTTCATGTAATGCCTTTAAGGATACAACCACGTCAAAGGTGCCATCTACATAATTCAGCTCTTCCGCAGATTGCACATCAAACGCGACTTCGGCTGATCTCGCTTTCTGCTTCGCCTTCTCTATCTGCTCCTGCATCGGGTCAACACCCGTAACTTCACTGTTCGTCTCTTCCTTTATGTAGATCGCCAGTTTGCCCGTACCGCATCCAATATCCAGTATCTTTAGCCGCCTATCACGCGCTACTTCACGCTTTAGCCGCACACACAGCGTATTCACCAGTTCGATTTCGTTCTCTAACAAGTCCATTGCTATTATAAAAAGCTCTTCTTTAATTAATACAAGGCAGATGATTATGTGGCTAACCACGAGATTAATTACACTGATTTTCACAGGTACAACAAGCACAACAATAAAAAGGAATAATATTAACACTGAGTAACACTGATGATTAATTGAAATCAGCGATGTTAAACGCTGTCTATAATCCCATCACCAGGTCACGCAATGCCACTTTCGGGTCTTTCGCCTTCACCACGCCGGAGGCAAGCAACACACCATCTGCGCCAAGTTCTAACGCAGCACGAACATCTGCACCGTTTGTAATTCCCGCACCGCAAAGTACAAGGCAACTTTCATTCACTCGCTTCACCTCCTTCACCGTGTTCAGTACTATCTCCGGGTCCTCCTTCGATACCGATCTGCCACTACCTATCAACTCCGGTGGCTCTACGGCAATGGCATACGGCTTCAGTTCTGCAACTGCCTTACTCACTGCGATATTATTCGTGCAAACAATAGTAAGAAGATTCAAACTCGCTGCTTTAGTCACGATGAAATCAATATCAGCTATCTTCAGCCGATGCTCCGAATGATTCACGAGCGAGCCAGTAGCCCCCGTTTCCTTTATAGATTCCAGGGTTACGAAGCCGGTATGACTACCGGGTTCCACGGCGTCCACGTGCTGTGCAAAGCAGGGGATATTCAGTGAATACGCTATACTTGCAAGTTCTACCTGCTGAGGACAGATAGCAATACTTACACCCTGCTTGGTTGCAATCTCTTCGCATATTTTCGCGAGTTCAAATCCTCTTTTACCTACCGACTCCACATACGCTTTCTCGTTCAGCACTATTACCGGCGTTCCTATTTCTACTACCGAGCTCATGTTTTTACTTTCCTATTTAATTGTATATAAACTATAACTGCATTCGTATTTGTATAGTCACATAAAGAAAACCTGTGCTAAAAGAAAAACACGTTAACAGGCTGCATTTTATTGCGCTTTCTTATAGAAGAGTTTGAAATAAGAACCACGCGGCTTATCTCCGATTCGTCCACAATCCTATGCGCAGTTAAGTAATTGCTGATTTCACTTGCAAATTCCTTTACACGTGCATGTGCAGGCATAGCGGCCCTGCTCAACCGCTTCCTCGAGTAGCCTATGTGCATATACGCCTTCACCTCGACAAAATCAGGATTCGCTTTCTTTACCAATTCCGCATACCCCTCTGGATTCTCCATGTTCAATCCTTCCATGCAAGTGATTCTTATTACCGTTCTACAGCTCTTCCTTCTCAGCTCTTCCAATGAGTCCATTATACGTGCCCAGTAGTTCGCACGAGCGACTTTTTTATACCCGGGTTCTTCTGTTGCATTCAGTGATAAGTATAATTGTGTGGGCTTTATTTCTCGTACCACGTCTGGATTCGTACCATTGGTCACCACAAACGTGGTCATGTCACGGGCATGGAATTCCGCTATAAGCTCGTTCAAATATGGGTACAAAGTGGGCTCACCGATGAGCGAAATAGCAGCATGTTTTGGCTTTGTAGCCTCGTTAAAAGCAGCCATGTCTGTCCGGGGCGAGCCTTTAAAGCCGGAAATTAGTCTCATTTGCTCCCTTATGCTCCCTTCTACTATCTCGTCCGGGGGGTCCCATACGATTCTGGGCTCTACATTGAACGCCTCAATAGGACGCCAGCAATGAATACACCTCTGATTGCAGAATATAGACGGTGTCATCTGGACGCACCTGTGCGCACTGATGCCGTAGAATTTGCCCTTATAGCAGTTCCCTTCGCCCCGTATTGATTTCCAAAGCCACAAACATGTTTTTACCGCACTGTGTTTGTGCGTACCCACGAAGTGATACCCCTGCCGCTCCAGGGTTCTTAGCGTCTCTTCATTGTAATTCAATGTAGCCTTCTGTTCCATTTACAAACACCTCGTCCCCGTCCTGTATCTGCTCGATCGGGTCTATCGCAAGAGAATCAACCACAGGTATATCCGCTATAATCGCGCCTACCGCCACTATCGTATCCACATGACTCGTGATCATAGCAGCCGGACTTTTTCCATGCTTTTTAAGCTGGTATATCACATAAGAGCCGACAGTGGAGCCTTTCCCGCATGGGAATACCAAGATACGACCTGTTAGCTCTTCTCCGTATATCGCAAGCGATTTGTCCACGATAATGCCCGTGATAGGGTCAACAGCGCCGAGGAACGAGATTCTTTGCTTTGATAATAACGCTTTACCCGATGCTAGCCCTTTTGAGATGCTCCTTCCTTTTATACTCCTTTTTTGCATTTATGTCCCTTAACATAACCATAAACAGGCGAAGTTTATAATAGTAAAGTGATTTTGTTAGATAACTTATAGGAGATAGAAATGGAAGAAGGAGAAAGTGATGGTAAAAGAAAGGACCAACAGGCGGAATTGCAGTCCTTAGTGTTAACATTGCGGCAATATCAGGCGCAGGCAGAGACAACGTCTCAGGAGTTGCTCGCAGTTCAGCAGGCGATTGGCGAACACGAAAAGGCGATAGAGACGATAAAGTATTTGAAGGAGCAGAAAGAGGGTGACGAATTGATAGTGCCAATAGGTGCAAATTCGTTAATTTATGTTACGCTCAGCGCTACCGATAAGGTAATTGTTATGATAGGTGGTGGAATAAGTGCAGAAAAGGACCCTGATTCCTCTGTGCAGTACCTTACGAGCAAGAAAGCGGAGTTAGAGAATTCGCATCGCGAACTGGCAGGATTAATGCAGAAGGTAGAGCAGGAAGCGCAGAAGGTACAGGCGAGGCTACAAGCGATAACATCAACCCAGGACGGAGGAAGAGGCGCAAGTCTGGACAGATAAGCAACACAGTTAGATTAGAGCGAAAAGTGAAGAACTCACTTAGAACTAAGGCTCCGCTTAAGAAGACAGGAAGTAAGGTAGATGAGATATTAACTATTATTCTGGTTATCGCGATTATATGCGCAATCGCCATGACCATTTATGTTATTTTAACGCCGAAGCAGGGCGAGAAATTCACTGAATTTTACGTCCTCGGTCCTAATGGTACCGCATCGGATTATCCTACGAATCTAAAAGTTGGAGAGGAGGGGGAAGTAATAATAGGGATTGTAAATCACGAGTACACTAATACATTGTACCGTCTAAAAGTTGATCTCTCTGGAGTGGTTATAGCAGAAAGGGTATTTGTGCTGGCACATAATGAAACCATGGAGTCACCTTTCGTGTTTAAAGTGGAGAAGAAGGGAGCAGCCCAAAAGCTGGAATTCTTATTGTATAAGGACGAAGAGCAGCCGGTTTATCGCTCACTACATCTGTGGATAGATGCTGACGAATCTGTATAATTCCTATTTGATTGTATATAACATATATCAGGTAAACATTCCTTTTTGTAAATAGAAATAAGTGATGTAGAGATGCCCGTAATAAAATTGCTTTATGATGATTTGGAAGCCCTTACTGGAGTGAGTATAGGAAAGATAAAGGAGCGGCTGCCACTTATGTGTGCTGATGTGGAGAGGACAGAAGCCGAGTATATGGACGTGGAATTCTTCCCGAACCGGCCCGACCTATTCAGTGTAGAGGGCGTTTCTCGTGCTCTGAGGCAATTCCTGGGCATCAAGCCGGGATTAGTCACATACGAAGTGGCGAAATCCGGTATAGATATGGTTGTGGAGCCCTCAGTTCTGGACGTACGACCCTACCTCGTTTGCTGTGTGATAAGAGACGTGCATCTCGATTCCCATGCAATAGAATCGCTGATGCTGTTACAGGAGCATTTGCATCGCGGTATGGGTCGTAATCGTGAGAACGTTTCGATTGGCGTGCATGATTTAGCGCGTGTGAAGCCGCCGTTACGCTATCTTGCCGTTGATCCCAGCTTCTCTTTTGTTCCTCTGGACTACGAGGAGGAGATGAGCATGGCAGAAATTTTAGAACGGCATCCAAAGGGGATTGGGTACCGCTATATACTCGAAGGCAAGTCTAAATATCCGCTGATCCTGGATTCCAACTCTAATACTCTCTCGTTCCCGCCTATTATCAATGCAGAGCGAACGAGAGTGACTGAATCCACAACAGACCTATTCATAGATGTTACCGGCTTAAATGATTCTGTCTCCCGGGCACTCAGTATTATAGCATCTGCACTGGCAGAGCGTGGAGGTCAGATACAATCGGTGTTGCTTCACTTACCAGACGAGGAGCCGAAAGAAACACCTCGCTTAGTGTCTTCCACTATGGCAATATCAATGAACGAAGCAAAATCACTCACAGGTATTACTGACCTGAGCATGGCGGACTGTAAGAACTGCTGTGAGCGAATGGGTCTGGGTGCAGAAGCGAAAGCAGATGGAATGTTAGAGGTGCGAATACCCGCTTATCGCTATGACATACTCCACACATGGGACATAATAGAAGACATCGCCATCGGCTACGGCTATGACCGGCTAAAGCCCGAACTGCCTGCTACTATGCTAATAGGCGAGGCACATCCGGTAGAAGAGCGGAACAGCGCTGTGAGAGAGCTAATGATTGGCCTGGGCTATTTTGAGGTCCTTACTTTCACTTTGACTTCAGAGCGGAAACAGTTTGAACTGATGCAGCGAGAGAAGGGAGAACTTGCGAAACGTTCTTCTGCATTTGTCGTAGAAGTCGCATCGCCGATAAGCAGCGAGCATACAATGCTTAGATGCTCTATTCTACCGAATCTGCTGGAAATCCTTTCGCTTAACAAGCATCGCGATTTGCCACAGCGTATCTTTGAGGTTGGTCCGGTAGTGCTAAACGTAAATGAAGAATACCGGCTTGCATGTGTTTCAACACATGCGAATGCTAATTTCGCAGAGGCAAAGTCAGTGGTTGATGCGGTACTGAAGGAGCTGGTACTGGAAGATGTAGATGTGGTAGTATCAGGAGATGGAGCATTCATGGAAGGTAGAAGAGCGGATATAGTAATAGGGGGCGAAATTATAGGCACTTTTGGCGAACTACATCCGGAAGTAATAACTAATTTCGGGTTGTATTATCCTGTACTTGGGTTTGAATTGAGCATAAGCAGTGTATAGTACGTTTTTAAATGACGGTTCCGATAATAAATCCGATAATAAATCCGATTATCGCTCCTGAATTGAGAAAAGGTAGTCCCGCATGTGGCGTGCCCTTACCAGCAAGCCTTGTAAGTGCTGTATAGCCAGCTAAAGTGCCTATTATGGCACCTAAAGCAGGTGCTACGGTTGTAAACTGCATAAATGCCGTTACAACCAATATAGAAGGTATAATCGCATCACCGAGCCCCATGTAGAACGCTTCTGTCATATCAGTACTTTTAAGCAGCGAGAAATTACGCTTACGCGGCAGTACAAAAAGAATAGGCACGCGTAGGTCCACTATGGATTCCGCCAGTGTCACCATGTGCTTCGTCTTATAAACCGAAATCGCATCGTATACCGCTAACAATATCAGCAGTAACAATACCGGTACGATAGTAAGTGAAATGCCGAATATCGCAGTTGCACCACCGCCTATTACCACGCCTGTTGCATCGAGTACATACCATTCGGGGTATTTATACAGTAGCAGTGTAAGAATAATGGTGATAAGCACTGCTAAGAAGCTATGAAGGTAGAGGAGTTGCATCGCCGCCACCATGACATAATATATCGTTACCGCCACCGCAGCGAGCATAACGAAATAAACGAACTTATCGCCTCCGAACTTAAACACGATCAGGATGATGGCAGTGAACACCATGATCATAGCGAAGAAATAGAGTGGATTCCAGATAGATTCCGGATTCTCAAACGCCGGCTCTATATCTGTTAATGTCGCAAGCAATAAAGCAATTACCTGCGTGAGCACGATAAATGCACCCATCCCTATGTACAGTGCAATACCAGTCTTTACTCCTTCTTCTCCTTCTTCGGTCATTGTTGTAGTCTACACGTTACATAGCGCCTATAAGCTCTTGAATAAACATCGCTAATTCTTTACTATCTGCATCATCTCTTATTATAATATCTGTTTTCACTACCTCCACCTCTTCTTTATCTGCTAACCATTCATCACTCTCGTCTATGAGAAGCACATCTAAGAAATCCTCATAACACCTGTACACTCCGTAAGGCGATACTTCAAATCCTTTAGCTTGCATAAACTTCCCCGCAGGTCCGCTTACCGGGTTGTGACCTACGATAGGGGAAACCGCCACCACTTTCTTATGCGTCAGCATTTGCCTTACTCCGTCCATGCTTAGGATTGGCCCTATGCTTGTTATCGGATTGCTTGGTCCTATTAGCACTATGTCTTCTCCCGCATCTGAGCTCAGCACGTCCTTAACACCTTTAGAAGGCTGCACGGTTTCTATACCGTTGAAGAGAACGTCTAATACCTCCGGCTCGCCACTCTTCGCGATCCAGAACTCCTGGAAATGCAGCTTCTCCTCAGGCGTAATAATCTGCGTGCTTACAGATGCAACGTCATCAGTCATCGGCAATATATTTGCCGTTAGCCCAAATCGTGTTGCAAGCGAAGAAGCGGTTTTGGTCAGAGTTTCTCCCCGCCGTAGCAGCTCAGACCTGATGATATGCGTTGCCCGGTCTTTATCGCCAATCATCATCTGCTCCACGTAATCAAACCTTTTCAATGTGGTATGCGTAAAAAAGCTGTCGTCCTTAACGCCCCACCATTTATCTTCGTCTATCTGACCTGCTAATGCGTATATCACTGAATCTACATCCGGACATACTAAATTACCAGAAACCCAGACGTCTTCCGCAGTGTTTACTATTATATTCAGCTCTTCTTCCTGGAATACTTGCTTCAGACCCACCAGCAGCTTTGGTGTCCCCGTACCACCCGATAGAATGATCATCTTTTTTGCATTTACAAATACAAGCCAAAACATTTATAGGTAGTTTGCTTATTTTACTACATCTAATAAATGAAAATCGGCTTCATCATCAACCCGATAGCGGGCATGGGCGGGTCTGTCGGCTTAAAAGGGACGGATGGTCTGGTAGAGGAAGCGCAGAAATTGGGTGCGAACCCGGTAGCTACGGAAAGGGCGAAGAAGTGCATGGAGAACCTAAATGCCAACTCTATTATCCTTACCTGCTCCGGGGCGATGGGCGAAGATGCACTTACCGAATCGCAGAGCTACGAGGTGGTGTATTCTTTCGCTGGAAACAGCACGAGTGAGGATACAAAGACCGCATGTAAACTCTTCATGGGGCAGGGCGTAGAGCTAATACTGTTCTGCGGCGGTGATGGCACGGCGCGGGATGTGTACAGCGTGGTAGGAAAAGAGATACCAATGTTAGGAATACCTGCTGGTGTGAAGATGCACTCTGCGGTATTTGCAATAAGCCCTAAGAGCGCAGCGGAATTAGTTGAGCTTTTTGCCTGTGGTAAGACGGAATTGCGTGATGCAGAGATAATGGACACCGATGAAGCGGCATACAGACGAAACGAACTGCGAATGACTGCTTTTGGATATGCACGCACGCCATACGAGCCGGTTCTGGTTCAGCAAGGAAAGAGCCTATTTCAAACTGTGAGTGAAGAGAAGGTGAAACAGGAGATTGCAAAGTTCGCATGCGAGTTCATAAATCCAGAAGAGCTATATATCTTAGGCGCCGGTACCACAATATACAAAATCGCGGAGCTCATGGGTCTGGGCGAGAATAAGACACTTCTGGGTGTTGATGCCGTTAAAAACGGTAGATTAGTGGCTAAAGATATGAATGAACGTGATTTGCTGCATTTGCTGGAGCAGGAGAAGAAAGCGAGGATATTGGTGAGTCCCATAGGTGCGCAGGGTTTTGTCTTCGGTCGGGGCAATCAGCAGTTGAGTGCTGAAGTAATAGAGAAGGTGGGTACAGAGAATGTGATTGTGCTTGCTACGCCGCATAAGCTGATGGCAACACCTGTCCTTATGATTGATACAGGCAATGAGGAACTGGACGAGAAGTTGAGTGGATATATAAGTGTCGTTTGCGGGTACCGGTTGGCACAGCGTAAGGAACTGAGGAGAGGATAGGTAGTCAGGCATTGTCTAATTTTCTAGTGAAATTACTATATCATTTAAATTCACCGCTTTGAAATCATAAATTTGCTCACAAGGCAAAAGAATCGCTTTTATGCCATATAAAAAGTATCAATAATTATAACATCAATTTCTTATCCGAACACACATGACTGCTACAATCGTCAAAGATGGCGAAACAATCAGTACGGTTCTATGATATACCATAGAACTAAAAGCGGTGAATGATGAGTCAGCAATAATGGGGCTATGGAACAGCGTATTTCGGCTTATACAATGGTAGTTTCGGAGGATATTTAAGTGCAGTGAACGAATCAAGTTTACCCGTAGAAGGGAAGCCCAAGATTGCATTCCCACATGGGCTGTTCTCCTTTACTTTGGATGGACTAACAAGCGGAGAAACAGTAAACTTAACGTTGTCTTTACCCGACGATCTTCACACGGACTCAGAGTATTGGAAATAGGGTCCTACGCCAGACAACCCCACGCCGCACCGGTACCAAATACCAATTCTCAGTAATGACGGAGACAATGTGATAGTGGTACAGTTTACTGATGGCGGGATACGGGACGATGATTTGTCAGAAAACGGCGTAATCGTTGATAAATGTGGACGAGTACCAGCATCAACACCAGTTAGACAAAGAGGTGAAGGCGGAGGACCACCTAAAGACACAGATGGCTACTGCGAAAAATAAAAAGAGGATAATTAGTATCCTCCAAATCCTGTGCCTCTCGGTCCCGGAAACATCTGTCCTGGCATCATCGTTGCAATAAATGAAGCAATTAGTGCTCCGAAAATAATCACTGGTATAATTATTGCGATAATCACAGCGAGAGCTGCTTTTCCCGTAGACAGCTCGTGAAGTTGCCTTATACCGATGATTGCCACGATAAGTGCCCATATCATTGCGATTATGCCTACGACTGGTATCCAGCCCAGGAGCAAACTCGGTGTCATTCCATACGTCAATGCCTTTATGGTCTGCGTTACCCCGTTTCTGCCGCCCACAACATATACCCAAAGGTGAAGCCATAGTCCGCCAATAAAGATGCCGATTATTCCACCTACGATTGCACCGACAAAAGCGCCAATTGCTGCCAATGCCCCCGCACCTGCACCGAATGGCATCATAGCTGCGCCAAAAGGACCCATCAATGTTGCAATTAGCGAAAGTACTACTGCAGCTATGATTGCGGAAATCACTGCATATATCGCCAGAATAACGGCAAAATACTTGAACGCATCGCAAAGTGTGTCCTCCTTAGAGTAGTCAAATGTTTCCGAAGGACTGAACAAGAACCCTTTTATTCTTTCCACGATACTTAACACCATTTTGCGTCACCAAAGTTGCTAAAAATCTATTTTCCACTTTATTGTATTTGGTTCTCTGCAAAGTCTCCTACAACCGGAAGTTTATACATCTCTCCCTGATATGCCTTGAACATCAATATCAACCAGAGGATTAGCATCAAAATCCATATCAACGTTGAGATCATCCCTGCAATTGCCCAGCCGAAAAAAGGCAGCCACACGAATATACTTCCAATTATCCATGCTATTATCGAGAGCGGCAGAAACGTTGCGATGGACTGCATTGCGTGAAACCGAACGAATTTGTTATCCTTCTCCAGCACCAGGAAGACAATGCCCGTTATCCAGCCCAAGACATAGCATAGAAGCCCTTCTATATTCTCATCCATACCCAAAGATGTTTTTTCCATTTTTTTATTTCCTCCTTTTATTCACTCCTTACCCCATACCCTTAGGTATACTGGGCATGCGCATCTCCATTACTTCCACCCCTGCTGGTAGTTCAAACTTGTCGTCTGAAATGTCGCCGAATTCGACGTTCTTAATCTCTGTCCTCAATGTACCCTCAGGAGTTGTCATCTCCATCCGGATAGTTAACCCGTACTTTTGCCATAGCCACACCTTTGAACTTCCCTCAGGGGAAGTATATTCAACGACGGTGCAGAGCTTTCCGTCTATTGTTTCTGTGCCGATAACCGTTGGATTATATTGCTCGATAGATGATGCTGTTTCTACGGCTGATTTTGGAGCTTGGCTGAAATCCATTTTCCTTGCCATGTTCTCTTCAGGATGATACATATACATCTCTCCCTTATCCCCGTTCATTATTGTAATCATCTTCTGCCCTTCCGCGGTCATTTCCATTCTCATATTATTCCCTTTCCTACATACCTTGGTTGTCACTGATGGCTCACCGGGTGCTGTCGTCACCATGTCATATCTGACAGGACCTATGCCCTTTGCCTTGCCTACAAGGTCGCTTAGCGATGTACCAGCGCCACTCGGTGAAGCAGCTGGCGCTTGAGTGGTTGGCGTTGTACCTTCCCCTGCTGGCGCCGCCTCACCTTCCTCCGTTGTTTTGTCACCGATACATCCTGCACTTGCTATTACTGCAATAAGAAGTAGCCCTACAACAACTATTGCCCATTTTTTCGATTTTTCTACCATTTTTTAACCTCCTCGTAAACATATATTAAAGGAGTATTTAAACTTTTCGGCTTTGTTTTGTTATGTAAAGTCTAAAAGGGTCATAAACCAACAAAAAAAAAATCCAAAGGCTTATATGCCCATAAGAGCTAACTTCTTGAACATGTCTTCTGAAACAAAGGAGGGCGAAAATGAATAGAAAAAATGTTGTATTAGGAAATATCTTACTCGCAGTACTAATTTTTATTTTGATGGCTGCGGTAACAGATGACTATGCTTCAGCACCTGTTAATATTAATCCGGACGTAATGCCGCAGATGACAATGGTAGCCTGGGTTCGGCCCGATGATGGTTCGCCAATCAGGCAGGTTATTTCCCACGATAATGGCGGATATGATCGTTAATTAGAAATTGATTCCCGTGGTGGAGGAACTGGCTGGTCAGCCTTTAGTGGGTCCGGGAATGTCTTGGGATACCACCCCGTTACAATAGGGGAATGGGCATTTATAGCGGCAGTTTACGACCAGGATGCGGAAACAGTGAAGTTATAATGTAAATGATGCTATGTATGAAGGAAAAGGCAGTCTTGGACCCTGTTGGGAGCACATTCATATTGGCGACAATCCATCCTTCGTTGAATATTTTTCGGGCATCATTGACGAAGTCAAAATCTACACTTATGCCCTTTCCAAAGCGGAGATCCAAAAACTATACGCAGATGGCGTGCCAAGGCTCTTAACGCCAGCACCCACACTAACACCTACCGAAACAGAATGCGATGAGACGGCTCGTGCAATTGTTAAGGCAGTTGGCGGATGTGATGCACTCGACAAATCGAAGTACCCTGCGGTATACGAAGCGTGTTGCAAAGTAACGAAGGAATCTTTATTGATGCTTCTGGATGACGCCTTGACAGACGGCACAATTTCTTCGGACGAAAAAGAACAATTAGTCAATGCGTTAAATAAATACCTGGAGGTGGGATTATGAAGCTGAAGCAATTAGGATCATTAGTGCTTTTAACTCTTTTCCTATCTATCGCAGTCTCTTTTTCTGTATCCGCAGAAGTGGAGGGAGTGTACAAGGAGGGTTGCCCGGAAGAGGCAAAAGCAATTCTTGATTCCGTTGGCGGCTGCGATGCCATAGATTGTTCCGAATACCCGGCGATATGTGAAGAGTGTTGTCCCAAATGTAGTGGAGATTATCCAGAAGAAAAGTTTAAATATCTGTGGTATCCTTTTTTTTCACCCCATCATAACCTTAGGGCAAGAACCTTATCACACCATTTCTGCCCCGGCAGGCAGTTCAAACATGCTATCTCAGGGACTTCCACACTGAAATTTATGTTACAACTTTATTTAAACCTGACCGCAATCTTCCTATTTCCCAACCATGATACGGGTAGATTTCTGCCAGATTCATCAAGTATCCTCAGCACTGTTTCAACAGCTACTCTATGCTTCTCCTTATAATTGCCGTAGAACGTTACAACAATTCGACCCCCTTAGCATTTACCAGAGCAGGAAAAGCGATAACTTCCTCAAAAAGCGATTCCACGGTCAGTTTCTCAAACTCACCTTCCATGTCCCGTTTCAAGCATGCCATCAGATTGAATGCAAACAGCTTCAACGCAAACATCGCTGCAATCTTGTTCAATTCGATGCTTGGCAACGCATCCAGTCCTAAGAAATCGAAGTCCTTAAAGAAGTTCTCGATCAGTTCCAACAAGCGGTTCGAATTCCGCCTTTGGGATGCTCTTCATTTCTTCTATGCGATTGTCATAGAGCTTTATCAGTGTGACATACTTGAGATTCATCTTCTTATCCCGATATTCCAGAAGCGAGCCTACCGAGAACCATTTATCGAAAACATTGACAAGCTTCAAATCGCCGAAATAGCTTATGAGATGGCCATCCAGGTTGACTGTTCTTCCCTTGAAGATGCCTTCCTTTTTTAAACCCTTTGCGCAGGCTATCCCAAATTTTTCTGCACTTGCAACCGTGGTTTTATCGAGTAAGCCGTAAAGATTGCTCTTAGAAGGCAATTTTGAGAATCCCGCAAGCACAGATTTCAGCCTTCGGGTTTGAATTCAGAATGAGTTCACGCACCAGCTCATATCTCTTTTGAAGTGATTCTTCCAGGTCTATCTCAAAAGTTCTTCCTTTCTCCCCTTCAACTCTTAAAGTGTTCATAGATACCACCAATACGTAACATATATTTTGTCACTAATACAATAATTTAGAAAATTTTAAAGACATTTTGAATGAGTATAGAGAGAAATTTGTTGCCGTTTGGAATCAGAGAGTGATAGATGCAGATAAAAACCTGAAAAGGCTGTCAAAAAAAGTTAAGGAGAAAACAAGGAGTGCTAAGGGTGTTTACGTGGGATATGTTAGTGAAAAGCCTGTTGAGATATTTTTGGATATTGCATACGGTAAATTGAGCAAATCGGAGCAGGATATAAGTGGAATTGGTGGTTCTGTTGAAACCTATGAGATAAATGATTCTGTCCTTATTTTTGGTGAGCATAGTATAAAAACGCCTGTATTCGTGCTCAAGCATCCACTTGGAGGAATGAACGAGGCAGAGAAGATAACGGATACTCAGATTTCCTTTGATATTAGGTAGGGATGTTATAAGCAGATTCAGATTGATTTTTGACAGAGTAAAGGATGAATTATTGCTAACAAACGAAAAAGAGCGATTCGGTTGAGAAAACTGCCCTGCCATCCATAGAAGGCGGGAGACAAAAAAGCGGAAAAAAACGAAAAGCGTATATAAGTGGTTGTATGAACTAATTACGGTATTTATTACTTTCAGGGCGATGCCTTAAAACGGGGGGATAACAAGGGAGAGGTGAGGGAAAATGGTAATGTTGGGATTTGAAGCTGTATTTGCAATTGTGAGCGTGTTAGTGGTTGCATGTTTGATACCGGTGACCAGAAGGATAGCAGGAGGTTGAACTGTTCACGCGCGGGAAAGGGCGAATGAACTGGAAAATAGAAATAAAATATGCCCGGCATTTTTCGTAGCGATTTTAGTGTTCACTGTTTTTGCGGAAATGCCATTTTTCCGCCTGAACAGATTATCAGGTTCTTTCAAAAGCGATAAAAGGCAAAAATTAGTTCACAATAGGAGTTGTTCTGATAATAGTCCCACATTGTGAACTTTTATCAAGCGGGTATAA
>JAOZPO010000115.1 GCA_029932715.1 Halobacteria archaeon
GCACGATCGGCGAGTCTGGAGCCCGCTGCCCTTCCGGACTAGGCCACGACCCCTGCGTATAATACCCAGTTAATTTATAAGATAGAGGTATAATATCATAAATGTGTTTTAAAGATTAAAGGGTTGTATAGGATGAGCATTGGATGTCTTATTTCGGGTGGAATTTGGGGTATGATTTGGGGTATGATTATTGGGTTCTTTGCTTTTTACTTCGCTTCTCGCGCTGTGGAAACGTATAAAGCTCTGAAGTGATAGCATTTAGATTCTTCTTCGCTTCTTTCATCACATCGCCTAATATCTCTGCCGTTTCGTCCATTGTGCCTCTATCCACAGGATACGGTACGCCATCCTTACCACCAAATGCAAACGAATATTTAACAGGGTCACTCCAGCTCGGCTTCTCGCCGTATATCAATTCAGAAATAAGCGCTAATGCTCTTACCGTCGCGGGTCCCACGCCTCTTACGCACAGGAACTGCTCATAATTCGCCGGCTGTCTATCGTACGCCACACGAAGCGCATCCCAGTTCACACGCTTCGGTAACCTGTACAATGCTACCTTCTTTACTCTGTCCTTTGAGACGAGATCGAATAGCGTTCTTTGTCCTTCTCTTAATCTTTTAGCACCACCAAGCTCTTTATACAGCCGCTCTAATTCGCCCGTGCCCGTATTAACAAGATCAATCGAAGTGTCTTTGCAGCTTCTGCTCCCTTTTGATGTCATGTCCAGCACTTCTTCCTCACGCTGAACACCGACAATGCCCTTATGCGGCTCCTCTTCATAGCTCTTTAGCGCAGAAGAGAGCCAGTGATACCGTCTCGCATACTTGTTACCGGGATTCATACCCTGCTGGATCACCGCCCACTCGCCCTTCTCCGAGATAATCATTGAATGATGGTACAACTGATAACCATCCTGTACACATGCGTTATCAACCTTCGCTGATATTCGGCTTGCGTATTTTAACTCCTCTATTTTACTATCGCTAAACCCCATTTTATCGCCTATTGCGTCTATATCCAACAGCGTGTTCTTCGATGCCTTGCCTTTACCACCGGCGATGCCGATACCAAATTCCGCAGGGTTTATAACCGATTTCAAAACGCCACAGACCACGGTTGTAGTCCCGCTGCTGTGCCAGTCATAAGCGAGGGCACAAGAAAGCGACTGAAACCAGAGTGGGTCGGCTAATTTCTCTATCAAGCCATCCACACCATATTCATCCACTATCAGCTCCAGCATAGCATGAGCTAAGCTCTTCATTCGCTTTACCAGCCAGTACGGTGCTGATCCGCCGTGAAGTGGTAAATCCACCACACCCGACCTGTTCATGCTTGATTCAAACTAAGCCTCTGCCCTTTTTACCAGCCGAGGTCATGCCCCTGAAGACCCTGCCCTTATGTGTTGTTCCGTGACAAACCCAGTTAAGGGTCTTATCCCTCTTTATCGTTGGGTTCGCAGGCTCAACTAATATTATCTCATACCATTTCTTCTTTCCATCTTCTGCTACCCAGTAAGAATTAAGAACTTCCATATTCGGATACTTGCGCGCTGCTCGCTCCTCAGCAATCCGCTGCAAACTTTTCGATGGTGTTATTTTATGCACACCCATCCTCTTCGGTCTTCTCCCGTGCTTTGCCCTTGACTTCCTACGCCCGCCACGTCTCAACTTTACTCTCGCCACTATTATCCCTTGTTTCGCTTTATAGCCTAAAGAGCGTGCACGGTCAAGTCTCGTCGGCCTCTTTAGCCTTATAACCGCGGGTTCCCGCCGCCATTCTATCAATCTCTCCCGTCTGAGCCCACCCACGTATGACTTCTTAGGGCTTTTCCACGCATCTCCTATGTATCCATAAAAAGATTTAGCCATTTTTGTACTCTCCATTCCTGATAAATGCTTTAAGAATAAATAATATAAGGGAAACAGAAATAAGAATATAGGCTATGCTATTATTAATCTATTCAAAGCAACATTAGAAAATACGAGGGCACGTACGTATAACTCAATTAGCACGGAAAAAAAGAAGAGAGTGATGGACATGGTAGATAGATCAAAGCCGTTGGACGTATTGAACAAATCGTTAAAGTCGCCGGTTATAGTGAAGCTAAGAGGTGGCAGGGAATTTAGAGGGATATTAGACGGGTACGACCTGCACATGAACTTAGTACTGAGCGCAGCGGAGGAGTTGAGTATGGATTTATCGGTCACGAATGTTATGGGCGAAATATTGGTACGGGGCGATAATGTGGTCTACGTCTCGCCTACCGAGCAGAAGGAGCAGGGTAAAGGCGAGGCAAAAACTAAAGAGCAGGGGGCAAAGGAGACATGGTAAAAGGCACTGCCTCTATGGGCAAGAGGCAGAAGAGGTCGCACGTGGTGTGTAGGAGATGTGGCAGTCGTTCATATAGCATACATGCGAAATATTGTGTAGCATGTGGATTTGGCAAATCGAAACGGATGAGGAAGTCGTACGGATGGGGCGAAAAGAAACCGTAGCTAAGAACGAGGCCGAGGTAGCTTAGCGGACTAAAGCGCCGGCCTTGAGAGCCGGTGTCCCTCATGGGACACAGGGGTTCGAATCCCTTCCTCGGCGATCATGTATGTTTATATCTATGGCACACTAAAAACGTTAGAGGAGACAAGAGAGAGGAATGGAAGAATATGAGAGTCTATTAGATCGGGCTTTGAGCCGGTTACCGAGCACAACGACCGCGGACTCTCGCTTTGTTATACCCCAGGTAAAGGTGTTTATAGAGGGTAAGACCACTATTTTCGATAATTTCGACTCTATCTGTAGCTATATAAATCGCGAACCTGAATACGTAATGAAATTCTTGCTCAATGAGCTCGGTACCGCGGGGAAGAGGGAAGGAACCCGGGCAATTTTTCAGGGTAGATTTTCGCAGAGTGATATGGCGCGACAAATACAGCGATTCGTGGATGAATACGTGTTATGCTGGGAGTGTAATAAGCCAGATACGCATATTATCAAGATGGACCGTATATGGGTTGTGAAATGTGACGCATGCGGTGCGATCCGACCCACCATGAAGCGAAAAGGTGGTAGGGGGAAGAAGTGATTTTTTGCTGTGCGACACTTCCTTCTACGAGGAAAAACCTGCGCTAAGAACGAGAAAAGCTATTTTGTAAAGTGGACAAAAGTTCCGCTATTCAGAAGGGGAAGGTGAATGGACTATTGAACTGGGATGCCATTAGTACAATAATCAATAGCATTCTTGTTCTGGCTCTTGTTTTGATAACCTATTGGTACGCAAAGAAAATTAGCGACTTTTGATTCGGGATGAAGTAACCAATACCTTATACCGCTTACAGTTCTTCTACTTCTATACCCAATATGTTTTTAACGCCATGAAAGACGTCCTCTGCTATTTCCGCACATCCTATCGCAGCACTATACCGCGTTGAAGTCTCTACTTTAACGTCCAATAGCTTCTCTATCTTCCGCTTTATCGCCGGGTTCTCACCCGCAGACCCGGTCAAGAACACGTCGTAACTGGATATGCCGTAATCATTCATAAGAACGCCCATCGCCGATAGTTCCATTGCAACAAACAAGGATAGGGTATCGAGTGCCTTATCTGTGTCTTTCACCCTGCTTTTTCGTAATACCCCTGCATTTGAGAACGCTTCGTTTGCACTCACCTTTTTCGCATCAATATCTCTTAGCAACTGCAGGTCAACTGGTCCCTGGTACAATCCGGGCGAGCCCAGACAAGCATCTATTGCTCCTATTATTACGCCTCCTGTCACGCACATAGTAACTGTATTAGAGCTGACATCAGAGAAGATAAAATCCGCGTAGCATTTTTTATATATGTGATAAGCAACACCCACCTTCTCGGGGCTTGCTGCATGTGAGAAGAACTTCATTCTGCAATCTATATTTTCTGTACCCGCATGTATCCCTGGAACTATTATAGTGGGAATGTCCGCGTTCCGTATCGTATCAAATACCCTCGTGCCACCCCCTATCTTCGCACCTGCACCTTCTCCACTTTCCAAGCCACGGTTCCGCACTTTTCCTACCGGCTTTATCGTACAGAAGCCATCGCCCATTGAATAAGTCAGTGCAATGCCTTCTATTTCTTCTGCTTTTGTCGCCAGACCCTTTTCTATTGCTCCTATAATCTCCTCAGTATCCATCTCCGCCGCTCTCTTCCTCGAGAGTTCAAAGACTCTTATTTCCTCTGCCTCGCGCGCTGCAAATCGTATTCCCCTGGTTCCATGATCTACACCCACAAACATCTCTTCTTTCTCATTTGACTTCCCTTTTTACTTCCACCAATTTCAATCCCTTCTTCTCATCTGTTACATCGCGTATTACATTCAATACAACACATCTATCGCCTTCTATTAGTCCCGGGGGATGGCACAAATCAAATAGCTCCGGCTGTTCGCAATCCACCGGCTCAAATACGATTTTAAAGCCTGTCATGGCATACTTCGCATCTATCGCGACTTCTATCGGTGGTTCCATTACTTCTACCACTCGCACACCGTCTTCGTGGATGTAACAATCATGCTTTATCCCTTCTCTTACATTCTCTACCCGGTATCTTCTGCCAACTTCGAGGTTAGCGCATGACTTCTTCAATCTACACTCGCTACATTTATCCGCTGCACCATTAAATATGAATTCCACACCCACTTTCGCCTGCTTTTCTCCTATCAAGGTTACGATTCTTCCTTCTTCCATTACCATCACCTCAATTTATCACGCCTGTATCCCGCGCGAGTTTTTC
>JAOZPO010000116.1 GCA_029932715.1 Halobacteria archaeon
CTCTCCCCTCTGTATATAAAGGTTAAGATCATAAATCCACCCTTAGCTCTTTTTCGCCATCTATCGGTAAAATCTTATAGCAATCATCTCGCCGCCTTTGCCATCCGCTCTTTCTCTTCCTTCTTGCTTATCGAGTAGCACTTCGCGTTCTTCGCTGCATTTATTATCTCATCGGCAAGGCACCTTTGTATGTTCCTCTTACTCTTGGAAGCGCATTTCTGGGCTCCGTGTGCGATGAAGAGTAACGCTTGATCCACTTTTCGCTGTGAAGTTACATCCACCGGTTTTGGTACTAAGATACCGCCAAATCTCAATCTGATTGTATCTTCCCTGGGGCCCGCGTTTTGCATTGCATCCACAAGTAACTGAACCGGATTCTGCTTCGTATCCTCATATATCAAATCAAATGCGGCTTTTACTATCTTATACGCTTTTTGCTTCTTGCCCGTGTTCCTGCTGGTCATCATTAATTTGTTGATGAGCCGCTCCACTGCGCAAACTTTCGATTGCTCGAACTGCTGCTTTGCATGCCGCCCTCCGCTATGCAGTGCCGAGACCGACTGGAGACTGATGTGTCTCTCTACGCCTATGTCCGCTATCGTTACTTCTTTTATATCCCATCTATCAAATATCTTATCAAATGCCATTTATCTGAGTACTTTCTCCTTCTTCCCGCTTATCAACTCAGTTAGTGAAATATCTGTTACCGCTACTACCTTGAATCTAACCCCCGATAGGTCGCCGTATGACCTGCCTTTCCTTCCGCCCATTCCTACTATCAATACCTCATCGTGCTCGTCTATAAACTTTATAGCACCGTCACCCGGGCAAAAAGCAGTCACTTGCTTTCCATTCTTTATCAACTGGACACGAACACATTTCCTTATCGCTGAGTTTGGCTGCTTCGCTTCTATTCCCACCTTCTCCAGAACAATAGCCCTGCCCATGTGTGCCCCCTCCAGCGGGTCTGTCTTTTTTGCGGAACGCAGAACTTTACGTGCATAGCTCGCATCCTTCCGCTGGAACTTCTTCCTATTCTCCTTCGCTTTCCTTGCTGCGTATATCCCTTTCCCCATCCTTTCTGTTAGTTCCCCTTTTACTTAGTAACTACTATTATCATAAAAGTTTACGCTCAAAATTGCATTTGTTATTTTAGTATCACATCGTCTATATTCTGGCTTCTTTTCAACATTAATTTCACTTTCTTTATCTTCTCTCCGCCCTTACCGATTGCAATACCCTTGTCTTTGCCCGCAACTTCTACATAGGCTAAACTCCTGTTATCTTTCGTCTGCAGCTCCACACTCTTCACAATCACCGGCCGGAACAGATTCTGTATGAACTCTTTTGTATCCGGCGAGTGCTCTATAACCTCCACATCCCGCCTTAGCGTCTGTTTTACCTTGTTTATATTAGAACCACCTTTGCCTATTGCTAAGCCCATATCGCCCTTCTTGACCACCAGTATCACTTTGTTCATTTCGTTATCCACGACACAATCCCTGGCGCCCGCACCCGTAAGCTGCTCGAATATCCCTATGCACCTTACCCCCTCTGTATCCAGTTTCACTGTCATTTTTCAATCACTCGTAATCTCATTTAGTTATGCTTATTCCTTGGAATCCACGGGTAGAAGCTGTAATATCTCTGACCCGCCGACATCAATAACGCATAGAGATGCAATAGAATAAGGCTTGCCACATGCAAGTCCGAGTTCCGAGTTATTTGCAGGATATTCATAAATAGCTATTCCGCTATCTTTGCACATATCTTTGAAATCACCTTTTATCCTTTCGGGACAGTTAGAGGCATAAATGACCAGTTTCGGCTCTTTTCCCTCGAGTGCTTTCATCGTCTCTCGTGCTCCTATCAGCATTTTACCACTATTTACTACCTTTTGCAATTCCCTGTTTATATCGGTCAATTCGTGTATTTTCTTCTTTGCCATTTCGTTATTCCTCCCCCTACTTTGCTACTAATTCAACTGATCCCGTGCCCAATTTTATTGGCTGCCCAACAATTACATTTTCCGTTACGCCTTTCAGTTCGTCCGTTTCGCCATGTATTGCCGCTTCCAGCAGATTATCCACCGTGACTTCAAAAGCAGCCCTTGAGAGAACTGATGCTTTCTCTCCCGCAAGTCCATGCCTTCCTATTGGCTTCACTTCCCCTTCCATTGTCATCGCATCTGCAATTACCGTCACATGACGAGCGTCCACATCCAACCCTTGCTCATCCAGCGTGTTTAGCATCTCCTCTATTATCGCACTGCGAGCGGCTTCTATGCCAAGAACTTCCGCTATTTCCGCTATGTTATTTGTCGTTGTTCTGTAAGGATCCACGCCTTCTATCTTCAACACCTTCTTCAATGCTGAGCCTTCTGTATACAGCAAGTACTCTCCATACTTACTCTTCCTCACTATCACCCTTTTTACTCCCTCTATTCCTTTCACCAGCATGTTCGACACCTTTTCCTCAAGCTTCAGCAGCTCATGATATGTCTTAGTCTTCGGATAGATTTTAAATTTGCCTTCCTTTACCTCCTCAATGTCCACATCCATGCTCCTTATCTTCTCTTCTATTTCTTCCTTATTTATATATCTCCTCTCCAGTTCCTTCCTGTTCAGCGAAAACCACACGCACATATCCTCTGTTGATGACTCAATTTTGCTTATTTGCTTATCCTTTACATGTGTCTCTTCTATATCACTTGCTAACTTTTCCGCCATGCGCCTCTCGAACGCATACTCTTTCGTCAACTTTACCGTCATCGTTGGTGTTGACGGTTTCTTTCTCGCATCTACTAACTCTATTATCCTGGGTAACCCGAGCGTTATGTATATAGCACCTACACCTGCATAATGGAAAGTACGCAGCGTCATTTGTGTTCCTGGCTCGCCGATGGACTGAGCCGCTACTATTCCTACCGCTTCATGCGGCTCCACCCTCGCTTTTTCATACTCATCTTCAACTCGTTTTAAAACTGCATCCACATTAGCCTCTGTTAGCTTCGTTCTTACCGCTCTTAACTTCTCTCTCAATTCGTCCTTTATCTTCACTGGTATCGGACTTTCAGTCAGTTTTGCCTCTATGTCACAAAGTTTTATCTCGCCTTCCTGCTCCCTGCCCAGCATCTTAAGTATATCGTCAATGCACGACTTCTCTATTCCCAGCTCTAATAGGTCATCACGGCCGGCAGTTAGATCAGAAGGAATAAAATCCTCTTGCAGTAACTCCACAATCTCATCATTTATGCCCAAATTAGCCCAATCTTTTGCTATTTCTTTATTATCCGCTGCTCTCATCACCATTTTTTGCCTACGCACCCACCTCTGTCTCTTCTCTTATTATCTCATCTATATTAACTACTTTTCCACCTTCTGTTTTCGATGGGTCGACGCTATCCTCACCATATTTGAATTGTACAACGGTGTCTCTTGTTTCGCGGACCGTCCCATCATACCTTACTTCAAGGTCCTGTAAAGCGTTAATGAGCCGCCTCTGGAAATATCCACTCTGGGATGTACGGACGGCGGTATCCACCAATGCTTCCCTGCCACCAATGGCATGGAAGAAGTATTCTATTGGTGATAACCCATCTTTGAATGATGCTCTTACGAAACCACACGCATCTGCATTACGATCTTCGGGTTTGAAGTGAGACAGCGTCCTCTGCTGGTAGCCGCGACTTATCCGTTCACCTCTGACCGATTGTTGGCCCACACACGCAGCCATTTGCGTTAAATTGAGCATTGATCCGCGTGCACCGGATTTCGCCATGAGTACGCCTGGATTCTCTATGCCAAGATAGTGTTCTGCAATATCTCCTGCTTCATCTCTTGCACGACCGAGTTTCTGCATTATCAGCAGTTCCAAAGTCTCCTGTAGCGTTCTACCAGGTAATGCTTCCAGCTCTTCCGCTTCGTACGCCATTATCAATGAATCAACTTCCTTCTCGGCTTCACGTACCGCCTCTTCTGTTATCTGCTCTTTCCCTTCAGCCGGTATATCCTCATCGCTTATCCCGAAACTGAAACCACTTTGCAGAATATAGTTAATAGCAAGTCGAGACACATTATTTATAAACTCCTTCGCTTTTACTTCCCCGTACTGCCTGAAGATCCGTTCTATTATCTTACCTTTGAATGAGCCAACCGCCGCTTCATCTATTACACCACTCATTAATTCCCCATTCTTTATTGTAACATACGCCTCAAAGGGGCATTTCGCTCCTTCACATGTTAAACCTTTCTCGATACATTTCTCGCACACTGTACTTCGGAATTCTAAATCCATCCCTTCTGGTAAGATCATACTAAATATCTGCTTGTTAGTCCAATAGGGGCTTTTCTTGTAAGAACTCGATGCGAAATACCCCGCAGGCTCGCCTAAATCATCAATATCTATATTATTCAGTATATCCAGGGTTGCTTCCTTCTCAAACTTCTTCTCACCACGTGTAAGTAGGAATATCCCCGTAATGTAATCGTGAATACCACCTACAATAGGTCTGCCGAATCTGGGCGATATTATGTTTCGCTGCACCGCCATCAGAATCTTAGCCTCTGCTCTTGCTTCCTCTGTCTGTAGCACATGCATGTTCATTTCATCACCGTCATAATCGGCATTGTACGGCGGACATACAGAAGGATTTAATCTGAATGTCTTACCCTGCATCACATGCACATAATGCGCCATTATACTCAATCTATGGAGAGATGGCTGCCTGTTGAATAG
>JAOZPO010000117.1 GCA_029932715.1 Halobacteria archaeon
TACCGAGCCCACGATGTCGGGACTGCATGACCTCGCGCGAATCCTGGATGTAACCAGCCATTTTGGGATTGATTCCACCGTATGCATCAACAAATACGACATTAATGAGGCGCACAGCGAAAGAATAAGCGAGTTCTGCCGACAGCGTGGAGTGGAGATTGCTGGAATGATTCCTTACAATTCCGTGGTCACCGAGGCAATGGTTGCAGGCAAGCCTGTGGTAGAATTCTCTAATGGTGTAGTGTCAGATGCGATAAAATCTACATGGAGCTATATATATTCGCTATAACCTGCATGAATGAGCCTGCACTTTCATTCAAGTCGTAAGCCGCCGGTATATCCTCGTTATTTTCGCTGGCAGTTTTGCAACTTCATCAATCACAACCCATCTGCTATTGGAATACATTCGCGGCAAATACTCCGCTGCTTCTCGGTCAACAGTAATACAAAACGACTTGATACCATATCTTTGTGCTTCCCTTAATGCCATTCTCGTGTCTTCAATCGCATAAGCACCATAATACTCGTAGTCCAATGGTTTACCATCGCTCAATAGAATAAGCATCTTCGTCTTCTCTTCCCGAACTCGTAATTTAGTTGTTACGTGTCTGATTGCAGGCGCTATTCTGGTGGATTGCTGATTCATCATTGCAGAGATTTTGCCATGTACCCTTTCATCATAAGTGCACTCAAAGTTTTTAATTTTAAAAATAATCACGTTTTCTCTGCCTTGCCCCGAGAAGCCGTAAATAGCAAAAGCATCGCCTAATTCCTGCAATGCTTCTGACATTAATATCAAAGCTTCTTTTTCACATGCTATTGTCGCTCCTATCGTACTACCGCTCATGTCAACCAGAAACGCCACTGCTATGTCTCGAGTCCTCTTTTTTATTCGCACATAGTTCCTTTCTGAGGGTGATAGTCTCAACCGCTTATCAATAAGATATTGAACAGTTGAATCAAGGTCAATATCATCGCCATCAAACTGCTGCCTTAATCTTACTAATCCCTCTGGTCTGAGCATCTGGAATTCGCGTCTGACATTTTTTATCTGTCCCGCATACTTCTGAATTGTATCATTATAGAACTCATTTGAAGTCTCTTCTACTATTCGCTCTCTAACTCTCGTCCAATTTAATCTATAATCGTTAATGTCCGCACCCCATTCAGGGTATAAGTAAGTATCCTGTTCACAATGAAGCGGCTTCTGTTCTGTAATTAAGGTTTCAAGTTCGTTTAAATAATCCCCTATCCTGTTTTGCTCAAGAGTATCAATTCTTGACTCTATATCTTTAGGTTTTATGCCCTTCTCTTTGAACAGTGCTATTAATAGTTCTCTCACTGCATCTTCTGAAGACGACTGTTGATGCACCAGTCCATAATCCTGGTTATGGTCATTTCCTGATTGAGAAGAAGAGAAGGAACTGCTATCATTTGCTGGTATTCCGAATTCATCAGCTTTTTTATCAGTCTCCGGGGGACTTTTGTCAGATTTTAGTTTCTCACTAATTTTTCGCGTGGTTCTTCCGAAATTGCCTATGTTTTTATCCACTTGCGATTGGTCTAAAGGCGCCGAAAAAGGTTTCACTGCTTGATAAGGTTCTTGAAAGCGGTCGTCTATCAAGAAATACAGTTCAGTAGCAACCCTTGCAGTTTCATGGACGTCGGCATAAGGAGAAGATAAAGTTTGAGTGATGGATACAGCCTGTTCGAGAGTTTGTTCTATATTTTCCGGTATTTGTTCTTTTGTTGTTCCGGCAATTAATGTTTGACCTATAAGCTCTACTGTTCTCTGTTTATCACTCGCTAATTCGTTAAGAGCAGGTCTTTTAGATACCATAGACATGTTCAGTACTAATATTTGTGCACCAAGAGCAGGATATTCAGCTTGCAATCGTGAATTTATCCTGTAATCCTCAAGAATGGTTATAATGTCCTCCGCTAAAGCAGGTTCTGGAAAGAGTGCATAAAATTTTCCCAGCTCGCTGGTTCCTTTCATTTCACGCTTTGCCTCATTGGGATTCGATTAAGAGCAACTTTATTTTTTTGGAGTGTCCATCAATAAGTACATACAATCAAACATTTGCAGTTCCAACCTGTCTTATCTATACTTATGTATCACAAACAGCATTAATACATATATGAAAAAGTGGATATTAGAAGCGGTACTGTTTGACCTTGACGGTGTAATAATAGATTCTTTTGAGAGCTGGTACCAGGCGTTTAACGTGATGCTGACGAGATACCGGAAAGAACCGCTGAGCCGGGATGAGTTCCGGGTGACGTGCTGGGGTCCTGACTTAGCGCATAATTTAGATGTTTTCAATCTGAGTGAAGAAGCGGGCCAGTACTGTATAAACGAGCAACTGAACCTGGTAGAGCGTATAGATTTGTATCCCGGTGTAAACGACGTTTTGAACCGGCTAAGGGTAGATTACAAACTCAAGGTCGGCTTAGTTACGAATACACCAAAAGAGAACGTAATAAGAACATTAGACTATTTCCAGCTATTTAGCCTTTTTGACGTGATTGTTACCGGCGATGACGTAATAAACGGTAAACCAGACGCGGAGATGATATTAAAAGCATGTGAGACATTAAACGTAAGGCCCGATCGTGCAATTGTAGTTGGTGATACCGAAACTGATTTCTTAGCAGGGCAATCCGCGGGTTGTTCTGTTATATGTATGAGAGCGAACTCAGCGTGCGATGCGCGCATAGAGAAGCTTGAGGATTTGTTCGCGGTTTTGAATTAATTGAAACAGAAGAAAGAGTAAGTAGTGATGTGGACAGAAAAGTATAGACCGAAGAAGATAAAGGAACTCGTGGGGCAGGACGTGGTAGTGAAGCGGCTAAAAGGTTTTGTGAATGAAAAAACAGTTCCAAATCTGCTGTTATGGGGTTTAAAAGGCACAGGTAAGACGTCTATGGTTTATGCCTTAGCTGCCGAGTTGTATGACAATTATGACGAGAACCTGCTGCTTATAGAAAGCTCGGATTTTATAGAACAGCGCAAGAAATGGTTACAGGATAATAATCGGTTCAAACGATTTTACGACGACCAGAAATCGGCAATGGACATTTTTAAAGGGATGATCCGTGAGTATGCCGTTTTAGCACCTATAACAGCGGAATTCAAGTTGATTGTCTTCAGTAACGCTGATCTTCTCCCCCCAGATGCGCAACAAGCGTTACGGAGGACTATGGAGCGTAGCAACAGGACGAGCAGGTTCATCTTCTGCACCACAAAGCCCGCAGGTGTAATACCTGCTATAAGGTCAAGGTGCCTGAACCTCTACTTCCGGTCGCTGGCTAAAAGCGATGCACTGGATACACTGCTAAGGCGAATAGCACGTGAGGAAGGGATAGAACTTACAGAAGGTGGGTTACTGATGTTGAAGCGATATGCACAGGACGATGCGGGCGCAGCCATAAGTATGTTAGAAGCGTCATCGGCGATCTCTTCGTTGATTGAGGGTAAAGCGGTAAAAGAGGTAGTTCGGGCGCTATTTATGCAAAGGAAGAAGGTAGATGCACTGGTAGAGTCGGTATTCAGGGGCGAGTCAAAAAGCATGAGAACCGACTTAGAAAGGCTGATCAATGATGAGCGTAAAGAAGGTCGTAAAATCCTGCTGGAGCTATACGAAGCGTTGCGAAGCAAGATGAATGCTGAGAGGTGCGACCAGAAATTATTTGCCAGACTTATGCTATACACAGGAGAAACGGATTACGAACTTTGCTACTCTTTAAATAATATGATGCATATAGAAGAGATGATGGTGAAATGGCATCAACAGCAAAATTCTGGCGTGAACAAGCAGCCCGGTATAATTTAGAGGGTACGCGGTGTGTGAATTGCGGGGCTTTCTTCTATCCTCCTCGTATTGTATGTCCCAGGTGCAGAAGGAACGGAGTGATTGAGCGTTATAAATTCAAGGGAACAGGGGAGATAATTACATATACAACAGTATATCAGGCTCCACGGAACCTCAACCGGCAAATGCCATACGCATTAGCGATTATCAAGTTAGATGAGGGACCCCGGTTGCTATCAGAGGTGATATGTGACCCGGAAGAGTTAAGCACCGGAATGCGTGTCCGATCAGTGTTCAGACGGATAGGAGAAGAAGGGGAGCAGGGGATAATCTACTACGGGACGAAGTTCGTACCAGCGTAAACGTTCTAACTAACAGATTTACAGTACCGTGAGTTGAATGCGATTGCCGTGTTAAAAAAGTAAGATTTAATTAATTCAATATTATGACCAAACTTATGGACGATAAAAAGGAAGAAGGGATAAAAATAGCGCAAGTTTCTTGTGGCACTATCTACGGGAACGTGCAGCGCGAGATAGAACGTGCGGCGGAAGAGATAGGTGCGGAGATATTTGTGCCTGAAGTTGACCTGGATTACGTGGGAGATAAGATAGACGAATTTGGATATGACATGAAGAACAGTATGGGCTTGAGTGTGGCGTTAGCGCGAGGATATGCGGTTGCTGATGGTCTGGTAGATGCTGATGCGGTGTTCGTTGCTGGTTGTCACAAGTGTCCACGCGGTGCGGTGATAAGGACGGAAATCCGGAAGATGATACAGGAAAAGACGAGTCTGCCGCTTGTTATGTATCCTTTCTCCGAGCGTACAACGGCAGGCGATCTGCTGACGAGGATGGAAGCGCTTGTTACGATCGTGAGACGGAGATGGGTATTGGAG
>JAOZPO010000118.1:0-966 GCA_029932715.1 Halobacteria archaeon
AAGAGGTCGGAAGAAGATTATTGGAGGCTTATGAACGCGGGCTGTGGAACGCAGACGAAGAAGTGATAGAAGGATTGAAGAGTGCATACCTTGAGATGGAAGGGTGGATAGAAGAGAAGATGGGCGATGTGAAAGGCGATTTACAGGGTGGTGCGATAGATGTGAAACCCGTTAAAAAAGCGTTTACGGAAGATGCTTCGCGAACGATGGATGATGTCGAGGTATTGGCAGCTAAGGTGAAAGAGATACAAAAGGAAGCGGTTGTATTACCTTAAATAGTTACAAATTCAAAAATGGAATAAAGAAAAAGGTGAGATAATGAATATTAGAATATTACCTTTTACGGCAATTGTAGGGCAAGAGAAGATGAAGAAAGCGCTTATTTTGAATGCTATTAACCCACGTATAGGTGGAGTGCTTATTCGGGGAGAGAAAGGAACTGCAAAGTCCACTGCCGTTCGTGCACTCGCAGAACTGCTACCAGAAATAGAAGTGGTTAACGGCTGTAAGTTCAATTGCAATCCTCATGACGAGAGTGAGATGTGCGACCTGTGCTACGCTAAAAAAATGAATGGAGAAAATCTGAGCGCTATAAAGCGGAGGATGTGGGTCGTAGACCTTCCGCTCGGTGCGACCGAGGATAGAGTAGTGGGCTCAATAGACGTTGAAAAAGCGATAAAAGAAGGAATAAAGGCGCTGGAGCCTGGGATATTGGCTGCTGCAAATAGAGGTATTCTCTACATAGACGAGGTAAATCTTCTGGATGACCACGTTGCCGATGTCATTTTAGATTCGGCTGCGATGGCAATAAACGTGGTTGAGCGCGAAGGTATCTCTGTTTCTCACCCCGCTAAATTCGTCCTGGTTGGAACTATGAACCCGGAGGAAGGTGAACTCAGACCGCAATTATTAGATAGATTTGGTCTTCAAGCAAGTGTAGAAAGTATAGACGATGCAGATAAAAGG
>JAOZPO010000118.1:976-4574 GCA_029932715.1 Halobacteria archaeon
AAAAAAAGTTGAGAGAGAAAATTGTGCATGCGAAACAAATAGCTAATGAGGTGAAGATCAGTGATGATTTGTTGAAACTGGCGGCAGATACATGCATAAAACTCGGCGTCAGGACACACCGCGCTGAAATCGTTATAGATAGAGCGGCAAAAACGATTGCCGCATTTGATGGCAGGAGAAAAGTCACTCTTGAGGACATAAAAGAGGCGATGGAATTAGCACTTCCGCATAGAATGCGCAGGAAGCCATTTGAACCACCAAGCTTGGATATTGAAAAACTCGATGACGTGATGCATGATACAAAAAAGCAGCATGAAGAGGAGAAACGAGAGAATAAGCAGCAGCAGAGGAAAGAAGAGGAAGAGAAAAGAGAGCACAAGCATAAAAATGAGCAACTCGACGGGAATCCAAACGGTCAAAATGACCATGACGATACAAAAGAGCCACAAAAAGAATCTGTTTTTAATATAGGCGACCCGATTGATACAAGAGCAGTAAGACAAAAACAAAAGAGAGATAGAACATATCGCAGGAAGATATCTGGAAGAAGAATACCCACACTCTCTCTTCACAATAACGGTAAGTATGTGCGGCATGGATTAGGGGGACTAAAGGATGTTGCGCTCGATGCGACGATACGTGCAGCCGCACCCTACCAGAAAGAGAGAAGACATAAGTCGGATTTAGCAGTTGTCATAAAAACGCATGATATTCGAGAGAAGATTCGAGTAGGAAAAGTATCAACAGCAACGGTGTTCGTTGTAGATGCCTCGGGTTCAATGGGTGCGAATCGAAGAATGGAGAGTGCGAAAGGTGCTGTCCTTTCATTATTACTGGATTCATATCAACAGAGAGACAAGGTAGGAATGGTTGCGTTTAGAGGTAACCAGGCAGATACCCTGCTTCCTCTATGTTCAAGCACGGATTTAGCATACAAAAGATTGAAGGAACTCCCAACAGGAGGAAGAACCCCCTTATCAGCAGGTCTGGAAGAGGGATTGAATCTTCTGCTGAATGAAAAGTGGAAGGATGAAGAAGCGATAGCTATCCTCCTGTTAATATCTGATGGTCGTGCAAATGTTTCATCGGGATCAGGAAATAGAGAGATTGAAAAGGAATTGTTAGCACTTGCTGAGCAGGTACGCGCTATGGGTATACATGTGATTGTGATTGATACAGAGGTAGTTAGCGAATCGTTTATACAAATGCAGCTTGGATATTGCAGAGAGATAGCAAGCTATTCTGGAGGGAAATATTATCCTATCGCTGATTTAACATCGCAGGCAGTGCATGATATTGTTGTTCAGGAGCGGAAGCAAAGCTTATTAGCACCCGCCATAAACCACCCACAAAACACAACACCCTCCAATCAACCAAAGCAATATCCTATATAGTCGCCAACCAAAGCGTATAATTAACCCGTACCTAAAATAAGGGCTATAGCAGCCTATTAACCTCTTCCATTGTAAGCTTATTTACTTCGAGATGCTCGTGGAATGGTGCGCCATCTTTAGAATTACTTCTTTTCTCAATTTGACTTCCCACTTGGGAAGAAGCAGTGCGTTAAGTATGAACTCATCATCTGCTATCTGGTTGATGATTTTGTTCGTAATGGTGAAGTTTGGACGGTGTACAGATGGAGGATACCTCTCTCTTGCTTTTAAATACTAAAATAGCGTTATAAATAAAACACCAAAAACCATCACGATTGCACCCGCTAATCGCGCTCTTATACCCTCCTCTTTAAATATCAGGTATCCAAAGAGAACGCCGCCGATTGCACTCGTTCTTTTTATTGCTATGACGTATGCTACGAGGGTTAAACGGATTGCGATCATCTGGCATACAGCAGTCAAGCAGCCGAAGAGCCCGAGTTTGAGTAGAGCACGCCAATTAGCACGTATCTGGGCTGTTTTCCTGTTCCCTCTGAACGCACATAGCGGTAACATGAGTAGTGCAACATAGATGTCTACGGCAATTACCCAAAAGAGTGGAGACGAGTTTTGCAGTCCAATCTTGTCAATGTTGGCGGTTATACTCCAGATGAATGCCACTACCAGCATCAATCTTGGACCTTTTTCTTTCAGCAGCGCTTTAAACGGGGCAAGGTATCTACTTCTATATCCCGGAGATATAGATTTTTTAGTGCAGTTTATGTTCAGCAGATACGAGCCTGTAACAATCAGAAAAATACCAGCAAATCCTGAAATATCGGGCAATTCACCGACCATTATGGGTGAGGTTATCAGCAGGAAAAGAGGTGTAAAGGTGAGCATCGGGACGGTTATGGATAAATCAGACGACTTGATGGCTTTCATGTACAGAACAAGCGTAAAGGCATATAGTGTTCCGCCAGTGACCAATGCTAGCCAGAACCGCTCGCCGAGAAGCGGGATTTCAGTAAAAAGCAGTGTGGGTAACAGAAATGGCAGCGCAAAGCACGGTAATGACCATGCAACCGCGTATTCGTCTATGTCTTTCAGGCTTTTCTTGCTGAGTACGTCCTTCATTGCCTCGAAGAATGCAGTTAAAAAAGCGAATATGAACCAGAGCATAATTATAACTCACATTCCGCACATTAAGATATAACGTATCGCAGAATTTTAATTCGCCAACCAAAATCTTTAAATGCCAACCCATTCTGTGGATCAGTTCATCTATGAGAATGTCCTTGAGACGCACGATGAAATCAACTTGTGCCTCGAAGATAAGAAGGGCCGGGTCTGATTATCCCAAAAAGAATTGCAATTCTTATGGAGCAGTTAGCGACTCTTTTCGGCTGTTTTTGATAACTTCCTCACTGCAAAAATCCAAACGCGGACGAACTTCATACTTCACCCTCTTGCAATATCTGATATTGAGTTTTATCTGTTCTGGACCATCATCCGCTTGTATCACAATCATCCCGTCATAGAATCCCGCATCGGTTTCTTCCGGGATGGACACCGAAACATGGAAGTATACCGTCTCCTGAGCACCCAGAGTTGCTACTTCGGGTTCCACCGTTACCCATTTAGGGTTTATCACGTTAGGGGGCTCCTTCGCTCGGGGGAAAAGTTTAACGGTTAGCTCTTTTTCGCAATCGTTATGCACCTTACCCTCAAAAGTTATCGTCTCGCCTGCATTTGCAGTGTTGTCGGAGCTAGCGAAACTCGTGTAAATGCAACCCTTTTACGGATCTTTTTGTGGTAATGGTTTAAGCCAAGGCGTGGGTATCAGTGTTACCAGGTCAGGCGTTGTGTTTTGAGAATATATTCTTACGGGATTGTCCGTTGCACCGTTCCCGGAGTATACCCGCTTCAGTTCCTTAAATGGTGCAGGACCTGCGTATGCAATTGCAGTTGCCACAAGCGACATCATAAGTAAGACCGCAGCAGAAGCCAATATCTTCTTCTTCCGCTCTCTCGCTAACATCTTTAAGTTATTACCTCCTGTATGAAAATTAAGCTGAAACAGTACATAAAAGTTTCGGCTGAGCGTGCATCAGCCAGCGTGAAATCGTTCATCGGTCATATCTTACTGGTTTCGTAATAAACAAACACCATGGATTCAATTCGCTCATTAAACTGAACCCAAAACTACTATTTATTCATACTTG
>JAOZPO010000119.1 GCA_029932715.1 Halobacteria archaeon
TATTACAAACACGATTAAACAAGTTAAGTAACAAGCGAGTATTAATAAAATGTTAGAAAATATGAGACGAACCCTAGCTATTGTCTTGCTGTTATTACTGATGCCGGCGGTAGTATCGGCACAATCGGCTTCTGACATAGCATATCAACATAGCAAAATCCTCGATACATATTCAAGAGTCATTGATACCGTTAGCTACAATTACACTAACTATCATATCATAAAATACTATAATGTCTTCCCATACGCAAATGGTATAGAAATCATCTCAGCCAGTGGTTCTGAGGTCTCCGATCCTAATATTGCAAAACCCATTTTAGCTATGTCCGCATGGAAAAAAACCGTTACACAATTGAAACAATCAGATATTGACGCATTGGATGATATTGTTAGTACAACACAAGGGCTTTATGGCACTATAGCCCAAATTGACTCTGGTACGAGATCAGTAATAGATAAAATAGCCGAACTAAAAAGTCTATATCTTTTTGGAGATTGTGCACTGGATATTGTGGAAAGTTCATATCCTGAGATAACCACGCTTAAAAGCGAATTAAACGTATTAAATAATTCTTTAGCTCAATGGAAAGCCGACTCTACAATGGTAAACAATAATCTTACAGACGTTATCCGCGGTTTTGATGCTTTAAGAACAGACAAAGAGATGGAGTCTGAATTACCACAAAATATTCAAGAACTAGTGCCCGCTATTGAGACGTTAAAGACAGAAACTGTGGATACTGGTACTTGCCTATCCAATGCAAGCAGCACCCTCACCTATGCGGAACGGGCAATAAACAACGCGGCTGAGTCAAGTTCTGAGACAATAACTGCGGGATCAATGTTATCCAAAGAGATAGCGGCATTTGCCGGTACTGTTGGTACTTTGAACGACTGGGTGAAAGCGCTGAGAGCGGATGTGCAGCCGATTTCTGGTTCATTATCAGAGCGAAGTTCAACCTTATCGCGGGTTATGGAGGTATCGAATAGCGATACGGCTAATTTATATGACTCGTGGAGTTCAAGGAGAAATGCGCCAGTCATGGTTTATTCCTCTCTCGGTGGTATAATAGCCGTTGTATTCGCAATAATATTCGGCGCTTTGATATATGTGATGGGGCGCGAGACAATTAAACAGCCTGTAAAAGATGCTGGCGAGGCGGAAAGTGTGTTAACGCTAAATGCCGAATGGAGCCAAAGAAGAATTACAGGACTGATAATCACGACTGTGGGGTTGATATTGCTTCTGTACTCATTCATAACGGCATATAAATTCTGTATTGCGAATTTCAGTATAAATGAGCCCTTCCTTATAAGGATTATCTTCCTTAGTTGTATGATAGGAATCGGCGTCTATCTAACGGAAAAAGGTGCTACATTACCTGAACATTCAGTGATTATCGGCATAATATTAGTGCCCATTGGATTATCTCTACTTAGCTTTTCGTTCCTGGTCGCAAATACGTTCGTTAATGGAGAATTACTCTTCGATATTTTATTTATCGTGAAGATCGTCTTTCTCTTATGTATGATAGAAATTGGAGGTTATCTGACGGGAAGGGGAGTAACGCTAAGTAATTGTCCTACGGTTACGGGAGTTGTACTTACGCCCATAGGGGCTGCTATGCTTATATTCTCGTTTATAACCGCAAGTGTATTCGTTACTGTCGAATTCAGGGATTTTGATACCTTTATAGTAATAATCAGCTATTTCATTTGTATGATAGGTATAGGCGGATATTTGACTGGACGGGGTATATCAGAGATATTAAAAAGGGAGTAATAGAACGAATCATTTATGTTTTTTTGTCAGATTTCTTTCCTCCTGCTTTGTGTATTGCTATCTTCACCATAGCAGGTCTTATGACCTTATCACGGAGAAGATAGCCCTTTCTGGTTACTGCAATAACTGTATTCTCCGGCTGTGTCTTGCTTACCTCTTTTGATACCACTTCATGTCTAAACGGATCAAAAATCTCACCTTCTGCTTTTATCTCATCAAGTCCTTCTCCTTCCAGAAAGTCCTTGAACTGCTTTACTGTCATTTCCACGCCTTTTAGCAGATTTTCTGATTTATCATTCCCTTTCGCATGTTCAACAGCAAGCTCTAAATGGTCCTTGATGGGGAGCAAACCCGTTACAAAGCTTTGTAACAGATAATCAGCAAAAGCTCGCTTATCTTTCTCCGCTCTGCGTTTATAATTCTCAAATTCCGCCTGTAAATATATTAATTGCTTTGAATATTCCTCCGCTTTCTTCGCTTCTTCCTCATATCTGTCCAGGAACGCAATTTTAGCTCTCTTTGTCTCTAATTCATCCTCCAGAATTTCAATAGTATCCCGCATCTCTTCCTGTTCTTCTCCTTTCGCTTCCCGCTTCGCAGTTGCTCGCTCCAGTTCCTTTGCTATGGCACGGAATTCGCCTTTTATTGCTTTCAGTTTGTCTATCCCAGCTTCTACCGTTTTAGTAGCACTCCTGACTTCTGCTTGCAATCTCCCTATCCTTCCCTCTAACTCCTCTATCATATCAGTATCGCTTTTGCTTTCGTTACACATATAATAATGCATAGAAAGAAAGGTATTAGCAAAAGAAAAAACTTTTCTTGTATAACGTGCTATGTTTGTGGGTATAGATGTAGGGGGAGCGAATACAAAAATAGCCACTTCAGATGGCTTTGTGAAGTTGGTTTACGCGCCTCTGTGGAGGGACAAGGCGGTTCTACGTGATGTGTTGTCGGAAACGAAACAGGAGTTCAGGCCGAAGATAGAAGCAGTAGGCGTGGTGATGACCGGCGAGCTGTGTGACTGCTTTAAGGCAAAAAGAGAAGGCGTGTTGCACATAAAAGAGACCTTATCTGCTGCGTTTGCTGATCTCAAATTTCTCAATACCAATTGCATGTTTAGAGAACGTTCTGAGGTAGATAAAAGCCCGCTTTCCTTTGCATCCACGAACTGGCTCGCTTCTGCGAAGCTCGTATCCGAGCAATACAGAGATGTAATATTCGTTGACATCGGCAGTACAACGACTGATGTAATCCCAATAGTGAAGGGCGAGATAAAAGCGAAGAGAAGAGACCTTGAAAGGCTAAAATCGCATGAGCTGATCTATAGCGGAATCATAAGGACCAATGTTGCTGCATTACTGAAACGAGTTAAGATTATGGGCGAAGAATATCGTATTTCTTCCGAGCTGTTCGCAATAACGGCTGACGTTTACCTCGTACTTGGGTATATAACTGCGGAAGAATATGGTTGCGAGACTCCGGACAACTATGCCTTTGCGGCTGTACGAGAGGAGCAAGAAAAGAGCAGACTGAGTGCGATGCGACGACTTTCCCGAGTTGTGTGCAGTGACCTTGAGGAGATAGGAGAAGATGGTGCGGTTGCCATAGCAGAGCAGGTAAAAAGAGTCCAGGTAGAGGAGTTGGCTGCTTCGCTATCAAAGCAAAAGGATAAATATGGATTGCAAAAGGTGGTATCGGCAGGGATAGGGGATTTTATCATAAAAGAAGCGGCTGAATCGCTTAATATCCCATTCACATCGCTTTCTGTACGCTACGGGCGTAAGATTGCGGCAACTTTCCCCGCTTTTGCCGTAGCTAAATTACTGGTAAGAAGTATTTAACAACGCAGGATGTAAGTGACAGATAAATAAAAGGAATAAGGAGTGCAAATTATGTGTGAATCAAGCGTGCTAATAGAGAAAGGAAGTGGTAGAGAATTACTGATGGAGGAAGTCGTCCACGTGGCCGTAGATGGCGATGACATAAAATTCAGGGGGATATTGGGTGAGGCGCGATCAGCAAAGGGCAGGATAAAAGAAATCAATCTGATGAAGCATACGATAGTGATAGAAGAATGCAAGTAGTGATAGAAGATGCAGTTCGTGAAAAATATGATATACGTGTTGGCACTGCCGAGCTGAAAGGGTTGGAGCAAAAAGAGAAGGCAAGCAGCGAAATAAACAGGGCAATAGCAGAACTCGAAGCTGAACTGAAAAGCGAATATAACATTGACGAAGTAAAGGACATAGTAATTTTGAGACGGCAAAGAGACTTCTTCTGGCGACTGGGTGTTGATCCGACAAAGGTTCGACCGGCGTCCGAGGCATTACTGAGAAGAATCCTGGCGAATAAAGGGCTGCCACGGGTATCGCCAATTGTGGATGCTTACAATCTCGCATCGGTAAAGACACTGCTTACTTTCAGCGCTTTTGACCTCAAGCGAATAGAACCACCTCTGTCAGTACGGTTTTCAAGAGCAGAGGAGGCAGTGACGTTGATAGGGAATAGGAAGAAGAAATTAACGGGCAAGGAGATAGTTCTGACTGATTCGGTGAAGATATTGTGTGTATATGTGCATGGAGACGTAGATGAGACGAAGGTAACAGATTCTACGAAGGATGTGCTTTTGGTTGCTTATGGCATACCGGGAATGTCAAATGCAGAACTTAAAGAGGGCATGAGAGTAGCTACGGGTTATATAAAGAGGTTTGCAGGTGGTGATGAGATAGGAGAGTTCTTCCTTTACCTGTAATTCCTTATGCAGCCCAAAGTAACA
>JAOZPO010000120.1 GCA_029932715.1 Halobacteria archaeon
ACACAGAGACCACAGAGGACACGGAGGGAAAATACTCGGTGCTCTCGGTGTACTCTGTGGCGAAAAATTATACTTTATATACAACTAAAAACTTTCCACTTCTTGCATTTGGACTTCATGTGTCTAAGGGAAGGAACATCGTTGTTGATGTTGGCGGAGACCCCGGGAAAAACTGTCCTCGTCTGCGAAGATAAGGTAGTGAAAGTCTTTGAATGACCTGTAAACCTATTAAAGATAAACGAAGAGACGAGGAGAACGTATAAAAACGAAGGAGATAAACTTAAATAGGGGTACATTTCAAATGGTCTTTTGACTCCGTAGCAATATTCCACAATTTTGATTGATTCATCTTCATTTTTGTCTCGGTACGAGATTGATGTCCATCATCAATTATCAAAACGCCATCTTTCTTTAATAGACGATGTAGTTCTTGCAGAAATGGAACCGGGTCTTTAATCATGTGAAACATATCTACTGCATATAATTTGCCTGTTTCGCCAATTAAGCGAGATACTCACTTTAAATAGCCACCGGGGCCACATCCATAGTCTATCACGGTAAAACCTTCTTTAATACCAAACGTATCTATCCGTGCATCAAGTGGTAAAAAAATATATTTCAGCTCAATCATAAACGACATCATTCTAAATGCTATAGCTGGTACTCTTTCCTTCCCTTTCCCGCAAAATACATTTTTGAGTGTCATATCCTAATAACAACCAGCGATATGCGTTTTGGTTGGGTATAAAACATTCATTTACGAAATTTACTTTTTGTGCTTTCATTTTGGTGGGATATACGAACTTATTATTTAACTTTCACGATTATAAATATTTAGGTACAACCAGCCTACTCCACCTTCGCCATAAATAATGCTTTAATTTCCTATCAAACGCATCTTACCGGCGTTTACAGAAACCTCTGTTTGGATTATTAAGAGGCTGTCCCCCAAATCAATCTATAAAGCGCATGCTGCTCGATAATCGTCTTCGATGCGTTTGCCTTCTCTTTGGTACCATCGGTAGCCATGTTAAGGATACCCGCCACTTTAGCCGTTGTGACGGTTTTCTTGAACTTAGCTATCTTTCGTGACGACCATACGGCATCAATAGATGCCATTATCACCAGCCTTAGCAACATCCGGGCGAGCACGCAGGATTACCGGCAGTAGACCGGTATTTTCTCTCAACGTCACTAACATCTATACTATTCACAATGGCAATAACCAGGTAGCAAATATGGTCTACCGGTATGATATGCGGATGGGATGCTATCTGTGGCTATTGGGTAATTGTGGGGCAGCCTCTATAATAATTCTTTGCTGCCATTTCTTATACGCACGCATTTCGCCGCGAACGTCCCCGCACCTACACCATTGTCAATATTCACCACTGCCAATCCCGGCGAGCAGCTCTGAAGCATAGCAAGAAGTGCCGCAATTCCTTTGCCGCCTATACCGTAGCCCACAGACGTAGGCACGCCTATCACGGGCACGTCCATGAGACCCGCAACTAAGGACGGCAACGCACCTTCCATACCTGCAACCACGATTATCGCACCCACATCTGCTGTTACAAACTCCTCAAGAGGCTTCACCAACCGATGTATACCTGCAATACCGACATCGTAAACCTTTAGCACTTCGCAACCGCAGACACCAGCAACTACACACGACTCTTCTGCAACCGGTATATCCGCCGTTCCTGCTGCTATTAGCCCTATTCTGCCATGACGTTGGAATTCATAGCCCTTGTTCTTTACTATTACCGTCTTCGCAAGTTCGTTAATATCCACTTCTAAATCATCGTGCTCCTCGATACGCACACTTATCTCTCCTATATCTTCTCCTGTTACCCTGCTAATCAAGGCAAAGCCATTTGACCTTGCCTGTGCCAATGCGATTTCCGCCACGTCTGCACTTGTCTTTCCCGCTGCAAAGATTATTTCCGGTATGCCCGTCCTGTGTGGTCTGTTTATATCTATCCGTGCGAAATCACCCAGCCTTTTTATACTTTCTAACTTTAATTCCTTGCACGCATCTTCTATACCTATTTCTCCCTTTGCAAATCGTTTCAGTATCTCTTCCATTGCTCTACTTCACATACAATAAACAGATATGATCTAACATACGCATTAACAGTTTGTGATTTAACTTCCTTTACAGTCATCCACCCACGAATTTCACCCGTTCTGAGATTTTATGCGATAACGGCAATCTCCGGAAAGGTTTACCCATTATTTCTCCCTCAACCAGTGCTTTCAACTCAAGAACATCCATCGCCTGTTTTTTCACTTTTTTGGCACTACCATGCGATTCATCCCTGCTTGTTACACTCAACGTCTTACTTTCCACTTCTTTATCGCCTATTACGGCAACGTAAGGTATCCATTCCCGACCTGCATCCCGTATCTTCTTTGACACTGTCTCTTCGCGATCGTCCACGTCCACCCGTATCCCTGACAGAGCAGGTAGAATACTATCAACATATTCTGAATGCCGTTCCGCTACCGGAATCAGCCGCACCTGCGTGGGCGAAAGCCAAATCGGAAACATCGGCGGAATGCCACGCTCTTTGTCCAAATACGCTTTCTCTAATAACGCATATATGCACCGCTCTATCGCACCGCTCGGCGAGCAATGGAGTATAATGGGTCTTTTCTCTGTTCCATTCGCATCCATATATTTTATGTCATACCGTTCCGCATTCTCCACGTCTATCTGTACAGTGGATAACGCAGATGCTTTTCCTAACGCATCCACGAAATTGAACTCAAACTTGAGTACGAAATAGAAAAATCGCTGGTCCCACATCTCTATCAGCACGGGCTTACCCGCTATTGTTACCAAATCTTCTACAAACTTCTTATTCACATCATAAAAATCCTTTGTGAACCGTATCGCAACTTCGTAGTCGCTTGATGAGAATCCAATATCATCCAGAACTCGCATACCAAGCACAAACTGCAGCTTGAACTCGTTTAACGCTTCGTCCATGTCGCGGCAGAGCGTATGCATATCCGGCATCGTGAACTTCCTCAACCGGCGCAGACCCACCAGTTCGCCTCGTTTCTCTTTCCTAAATGAAGGTGCGAGTTCAAACATCTTCACTGGCATGTTCCTGTATGATATGCCCATGTCTTTACTCATAAGGAACTGCCCGAAACATGCTGCGAACCTTAAGAACAAATCGGGCTTAGTTCCCTTACCAAGCACCGAATACTGTCTCGCCGGGAACCGCTCAATGTAATCTCTCAGCGATGGATGCTTTACAGTGTACATAATCGGCGTTTCGACTTCGGCAGCACCGTATTCCGCTACTGTACTCCGGACATAATCCTCCAATAACGTCTTTATCAGCTCACCTTTGGGATAAAACCTCAAATTGCCAGGGTCAGACGAGGGTTCATAATCCGCTATCTCCAATCTCTTCATTAATTCTACATGCGGTGGTACCTTATCCACTGCTCTTCGCTTCTCGCTCTCGTACACGAAGAACTGCCTCAAGTTATCATGCTGTGCTCCGAATTCAAAGTCCCCGGGTGCTATAAAAGTTCCCTGGTCATCCATAATGAAGAAATGAGATTCTGCCTTCTCCTCTGCTTCTAACGCTTCTGTTTTCGCTTCTGCTTCCGCACCTTCAAGAACATTTATCTTGCGCGATAGCTCGGACAGCGGATGCCCTTTGCATCGCAGCGTGAATGATTTATACCAGCCAAAAGGCGCTCGCTTTACTTCTACACCGTGTGCATGCAAATTGTCGTATAGTGCTCGCAGTATCTCCACACTCTTACCAGGAGAAGCCAGTTCAGAACTCAAATGCGCATAAGGATACAGAACGATTCGTTCCGCACCGACTTTGTTGAAGATAGCGATTGTCTCTTCTGATGCCTTCGTCACCGCATAATTTACGTTTCGCTCGTCTTCAGACTCAACGGCGATGAAAACGACTAAAGGTTCTTCTACTCGCTCGCTTGCCGTTTCTATCTCTTCCGCAACTCGTGTCTTCTCCTTCGCTTCGTATTCTATATAATCTGAATGTATAAACAGCAGTTGCAATTTTCACGCCTCTTTTTTTTATTAAATAAAGAATGTATAAAGTTATTTGCTTCTACATAGTAAAATTTAACATCGGTAGTAGCATGAAAAGAATAGAGGTAAAGACACGGGGAAGTAGCGAACTCGTTGATATTACCATGGAAGTAAAAGAAGTCGTTAAAAGCGCCGGCGTTGATTCCGGTATCTGTGTGATATTCACAACACATACCACTTCAGGAATCATAATAAACGAGAACGAGTCAGGGCTGAAACGGGATATTGTTGCGATTCTGAACGAGTTAGCCCCGAAAGGTAAAGGTTACTTGCATGATAGAATAGATAACAACGCGCATTCACATCTCAGGGCTGTTCTGCTCGGCACAAGTGTTACTATTCCAATAGATCGTGGAGAGTTGGTTCTTGGCACATGGCAGAGTATCTTCTTCGTTGAGTGTGACGGTCCCCGGAGGCGAGAGTTTTGTGTGTCGGTTGTTGAAGGGTAGTAGAATATGCCCC
>JAOZPO010000008.1:0-4794 GCA_029932715.1 Halobacteria archaeon
ACCGTGAGGCGGGGCTCTCCCTGTTGCGTGGTCAAATAGCAGTCGATAGCAGCATAAAGTTTATGTCCGAGCGGTATGAGGCGTGTGGTGGTACAGAATATTTCCTCTCTTTTGACGATTTTGAAAATGACATTTTAATTGCACTTTTGAGGCTAAGGTTTCCATGCGAGCCACACAGACAGGAGTTGAAGCACGCTGCGCTGGTTCGTGATTTGCATGCTTATGGCGAATTAGTCCCGTTAGGAAAGGAGAAAGCGCATAGCTGGCAGCATCGTGGCTACGGAGCTCGATTGTTGAAACATGCAGAGGAGATATCTGTTGATAATAGCTACCGTAAAATAGCGGTGATGAGCGGTATAGGCGTGCGAGAATATTATGCAAAGTTTGGCTACAAGCGAGAAGGGCCTTACATGGTGAAGGATATTGGTTAAATACTTTTTAGGTCTGAAGGGAGAACAGCAAAAAAATAAGAGTAGGGGGTCCGTACCCCCGTTTGCTACTTGCTATAAGCAACTACGCTGGCGTATGGAACACCGGGTATTGTCCAGGTATACCTACTGAAGGTATCTGCGACTGGTAGGTCATTGACTTGGAGAACTTCCACATACCGCTTGCTGTGGTCATCTCGCTGTAGGTCGTTGTTCCTGCTTTTGGATAGTCATTAGTACACGTTTGTCCCTCTGTTGAACTCACCTTCATGCCTGCGCTTACCGTGCCAATACCATAGGGCCCTTCTGTATGGTTCGCATCTGCCCAGTAGCCCCACATATCGCTGCCGCGCGCATCTATTTCATGGTGCAGCCTTGGTGATTCCGTTGCCGTTACGCTGGTTTTTGTGCTTGCAGACACAACCTTTACCCGGCTCAGTTGACTGCCGGCGGCTATTTCCGTGCAAGAAGGCGGTATGCACTGATTTTGCTGGAACGGGCAAAGCCCTCCTATATCATTTATGCCATTGGTGTCGCCTTCGGAGACGATAGTCATACCTACATTCTCTGTGGCATCCAACCAGGCTATCGGGCTGCTATCATCTGCTACATATCCTATCCTTCTTTCAGCCGCAAGATTAGGTGCACTTGACCCGTCACCCACGACATCATTAGTGTACCGGATAAACCCATTAACAGCATTCAAGGAAGAGTAATATTGGATTTTCGCTGCTCGCTCTTCTTCTTCGAGGTTGCCATTGTGATCTGTTGTACTCCATGTCGATTCATAAGACACACTATCCTTTACCGTGCCATGGCACTCAATAGTTGTTGAGGTAACAATCCCCGCGGTGCTATTCGGTGCTGGTACTGGCGGTGCCGCCGCAGCTACTGTTACGAGGGCAACCGTGAACGCAAGTGCAAAAGCAGCTATACCTGCTACTTTATCTATCGCCATTTTCCGCTTTTATCTCCTAACTTTTCTGCGCTTCTCCCATCTATTGGGCGCTGATAAATATTAAACATATTTAAGGACTATATAAAGGCACAGCATTATATGCGCTGCATATCAATCATACATATCCCTGCTCTTTATTTACTATCACCTGCTCGGATGTATTCTTTTGGCTGTAACACGAACCAGAGGTTTAGACAAATGCCTCCTTGCAACCGGTGGTGTTTCATAAAAACCCTCCTCTATCTGCCGCTTAATCGTAACCACTTCCTTATGCGCACGATGAGTCCCGCAGCGTTTACACCGGTAGCCCTGCAATCGTCCCGCGGAGTCCATACTTCGCCCGCATTTGCCACATCTGGGATTACGCTCTTCCACGACGTTTAATTTCCTTATCTCTATCTTCTCCAGGTTTATCGTTCCCTTCTTCTGTGATCCGAACGCGGTGATTTCGTCACCAACTCGCAGCTTCCTTATGAGATTGCGAAAACCTTTTGTCGGCTCGTAGGCTATGCACTCGATAGTACCTGAGTCAGATAGTGAGATAGGAAATACCACATGCCCGCCTTCTATTGTCTTCGGATTGGAACAGACCTCACCGACCAGACTATAAGAATGGAACTCATGTAGTTTCGCCTTCGTTGCTGCATAAAGCGGTATTAAATGCGAATCCGTGCCCTGATTTGTTATGAACAGCATTTTACGCTCCTCTGGTTCGGCATGTATGAGCTTATCCGCTCTGTATATAGCATCCGCACTGTCGCCTCTTATCCCAAACAGTACAGGACAGGGCGAATGCGGCGCAAAGACAATTTTGTTATTCGCGACATCTACGGTATCCCAGGTTAAAGGATAAGTAGCCGCATCTGCTTTCCACACGCTTGCTTCGTCTATAACTCTCGCTTTACCACGATTCTGCTTTTTCCTGTATTCTATGAGTTCGTATGTGAAGTCGTAATAATTGGGCTGGTTTCGTTGTAGCACGAAAAAGGAAACAGCAGCCAATGCACCTATTAGTCCGCGCCTATTCTTCAAGCCGAAGTAATCGAACTGCAAATCTGCGAGTGTTGAATAAGTATCTTCTAAAGTCAATACTTCTCTGACCGCTCTTTCGTAAAAGTGCTTTAAAGTCTCTTCTTCCGCGTAACTAATTATATCCAATACGCAGCCGAAAACAACTCCGGGATTCGTCCCTTCCTCGTTTAATTCCGATAACTCGCATACCCGGGTTCTTACAACTTCTTTCACTTCCTCCTCTTTTCCCGCGCATACTACCTCAAAAGATATTGCACCGTTACCACGTGTTTTAAAAGGAATGCAGGGATTCAACCGTACCAACCGTGGCGTGGAGACATCACCATACTCTCTTAACTCGTCAACTAAAACGGCACAGAGATATGTGGTGCACATCCCTTTTCTTGAATCGGTATCGTCTATTCCAATAATCATGTAATCGGTATTACTAAAAAGTGCGTGAGTAAAAGACAAACAAGACAGATTAATCCTTTTACGTACTAATAATATGTAATGACAAATGTTTTTTTAGAGACAGAAGAAGGACACACAAGGCTATTAATACCGAGGCAACCCACAAAGGCTATTTTTTATAACCCCCGGATGGAACTGTGCCGGGACATAGATATAGCAAGCGTAGCTGCTTTTGTTTCCATGCAACAATCGCAACGTCTGAGATATATAGACGCACTTGCCGGAACAGGTGTGAGAGGCGTTAGAATGGCGAAAGAAGTAGGGCTATCCGTGACTATAAACGATTGGAGTAAACCCGCTTACGAATGCATAACCAGAAATATAAAGCTGAATGAAGTGGAAGAAAGGGCAAAAGCATATAACGAGGATGCGAATGTGCTGCTATTACAGAACAGATACGATTTAGTGGACTTAGACCCTTTTGGATCGCCAGTGCCGTTTCTGGACGCAGCATGCAAATCGGTAAAGAAGTTGCTGCTGGTCACTGCGACGGATACCGCACCCCTGTGCGGTGCACATACAGGTGGTTTGCGAAAGTACGCAGCTAAACCTCTCAATACCGAATATCACAAAGAGATGGCGACTCGTATTCTCATGGGTAGAGTAACACGAGACCTATGCAAATATGACCGGGCGATACAACCGCTGCTATCGTACTCCAGGTCGCATTTTATACGGCTCATTGCACGAGTGGAGAAAGGCGCGGAAAAAGCTGATAAGTGCATGAACCGGCTGGGTTTCATCGGTCATTGCTTCTCGTGCGGCAATAGGGTCTCAAGTCACAATATCCAGAATATAGGAACTAATTGTGAATTGTGCGGAGCGAAGATAGGCATAGCGGGTCCTTTGTATATAGAACCGATAAAGGAGCGCAGGTATTGTGAGCAGGTACATAACGAATTAGAAAAAAGAGAGCAGGGGAAAAAGAAGGCGGCATTGAAACTCGTTGACGCAAGCATGAAAGAGCTGGATGTACCTTATTATTATGAACATCATGCACTATGCAAAGCGCTGAAAGTTCAGCCTTCTCCCTTATACTCATTAATTGATGCACTACGCGTAAAGGGGTTCTCAGCGAGCAGAACTCACTTCTCGGATACTGCCTTTAAGACGGATGCGGGGCTGGAAGAGATAAAGGCGATTTTGAAGATGCTGTAAAGTGACATATAAAAGCGTAAATAGGAAGTAACTGAGTTCAATTACGAATTGTTATTTAGGTGCTTAACTGTACCGATAATCCCGCCACAGCCTTAATATCTGAGTACCCATTTCTATTATGTCCCTCTTCAAATCCACCTTCGTTTGGCTATCGCATCGCCATCTCACCGGGAACTCATTTACACTGTAACCTTCTCTCTGCGCTCTTACCAGTATCTCTGTATCCCAGAACCAGTGGTTATCCTTCACGGTATCTAATATCTCGAATAACGACTCCTTTTTGAACGCTTTAAATCCGCATTGATGGTCTTTTATCCCGGATTTCAACAGCCACCGGGTAATAAAATTGAACCCTTTACTCGCAACCAACCGGGTAAAAGACCGCTTTACATCGCTATCTTTCAACATTCGTGAGCCGGTGGAGATGTCGTAACCAGCTCTTATAGAATCTATCAACTCTTCGAGATGCTTCAGGTCTGTTGCGAGGTCAACATCAAGGTATGCGACTATTTCTCCACTTGACGACTTGAATGCACGATTTAATGCTTTACCACGACCTAATCTATCTTTACTGTGCAGGTGCTTAACATAATGCAGTTCTTTTGCGAGTTCGTCTGCTATTCGGTCCGTACCATCGGTTGAACCGTCTTCGGCGATGACAATCTCAAAAGAGACAGTTAGCTTTCGCAACGCTCCCGCCACCTGCTGTACGGTCTTTCTTAACCGCTTTGCTTCGTTGTATGCCGGTAGTACAAGAGAAACTTC
>JAOZPO010000008.1:4804-16391 GCA_029932715.1 Halobacteria archaeon
ATTTTTTTTTTTCGCTGTGATACGTAAAACACCTATACTTATACTATAATTGGATTGAAGGCTGTTTTTATTGAGAGGTTGAGTATGATAAAGGAAACGACACAGGATAAAGCGTGTAAAAGGATAAAGAGAAGAAGATACGTGGTTATATAGCAATAGCAGTTTTTATAAAACAGGTAGATGAAAGTAATACTTCATGCCGATATGGACAGTTTCTTCTCGGCAGTTGAAATGCGGGATCATCCAGAACTAAAAGGTCTGCCGGTGATAGTAGGTGGGGAAATAAGGGAGGAAAACGGAGAATCAACAGATGTTAAAGCGAAAAAGATAAGAGGTGTGGTGAGTACGTGCTCATACGAAGCCAGGGAATACGGGATTCACTCGGCAATGCCACTCACAAAGGCGTACAAACTTTGCCCTGATGCGAAAGTTCTACCGGTAAATATGGCGTTATACAAGCATGTGTCGCAAGAGATAATGGCTATTCTACGAAGACACGCGGATAAAATAGAGCAGGTGAGTATAGACGAGGCTTTCCTTGACATCAGCACACGTGTGAGCGATTGGCGCGAAGCGAAGGATTATGCACGGCTGATAAAGGATGAGATATTAGAGAAGATAGGCTTAACGTGCTCAGTTGGCGTTGCGCCGAATAAAACAGTGGCGAAGATAGCATCAGATTTCGTAAAACCTGATGGGCTTACAGTAGTAGAGGAAGGACATGTAAAAGAGTTCTTAGCACCTTTGAACGTGAATAGGATTCCGGGTGTGGGACCAAAGACAGCGGAAAAGCTCAAAAAGATGGGTATAGAAAAGATAAGCCAGCTTGCGAGCTGTAATGTGCAAACACTAATAGCTAAATTCGGTAATTATGGCAATAAGCTACATAAACGTGCAAACGGGATTGACGAACGGGAAGTGGAAGAGGAAAGGGAAAGGAAGTCGTTGAGCAGAGAGAGAACCTTTGCTGAGGATACGAATGACGCATCAGTGTTGAATGCTTGTGTAGATGCTTTATCCGAGGAGGTTTACAAAGCGATAGAGAAAGAAGGCTTTGTGTTCAAGACGGTTGGGCTAAAGGTTAGATTTGAGGATTTTAGGGTATTAACAAGGGCTAAGACGATGAAGACTTTCCATTCAGACATTAGCACGATTAAGCGAATAGCAAAGCAGTTGATGACTGAGGAGAGATACAGGGATAAGAAGGTACGGTTGGTTGGTGTTCGTGTCTCCAATTTGACTCTGCTGGACGATAAGCAGATGCGAATTGTCTGAATGACGTTCTGGAAGCTAATCGTAACCCGGTGCATAAAAAATATTGTATATAGGATCATTTTTGGTATGATGAAGGAATGGATAAAGAGAGGAGTGGCATCATGCTTATACTCCTCTTCTCTGTACTGGTCGTAATATATTATGGGTCAACAAATTTAACTGGTGACTTCGTATATACTCCATCTTCCCCCTTTTATTATCGTATCAAAAATCAAATTGAATCGTGCGGGGTCTTCAAATGCTGATTGATTTATCGCGAAGTGGTTATCTCGTGCAAATCCTCTTTCGTACGGACCTATGCAGATGTAATCCACACCGTATTGCCTGATAAGCGTGTAGTTACCCTTATACATCTCTATTTCGGCTCTCTTATAGTTATCAATGCTCGTCCACTTTATGCCGTGCGACCACAGCCAGCCCTCGTAGCCCAGTACACGCTGTCTGCCCGCCAATGCGGGTATTGGATGATTGTGTGCACTTCCTGTTAAGAATACACTATCGGACGCTGTATTATCACGCACCCAATTAGCAATCCCGATCTCTTCGCATGACCACATCTGATAGTCCATCACCAGCATTCCTACGTGCGTTCCAAATCCGAAAAAAACACAACTGATAACTAAACCGATAAGCGCCAACGCACCGACAGTCCTTTTGCGTTCACATACCGAATCGTATATCCAGAATATCGCGACTGCCGCCACTATTACCGTCAGCGCATACCAGTGTAAAAAAATCTTATAGTTGTCGAAGTACCAGGGCTGGAACTTCACAAGATTAGCAATTACGAATAGTAACAAGAAAGGGACATAGAATGTTCTTACGTTTCGCGTTGATTTAAAAAGACCTAAGGGCATGAGAAGAAAGAGAATGCCAAGGTTTAGCACCCATAAAATCAAAACTAAGATTATAGAATGCATAAAGGCAGTAAAAGCGCCGAAGAGTGACCAATTGAATCCAAGTATCTGTGAGCTGATCTCTTCCGTCCAGCCGGGGAAGAGCACAAAGAAATTATCTGATACTCCAGTACGGATATACAACACCTGCGGTAACGAGAGCATTATCAGGGGAGCAAACAACAATAATAATAATTTAAAAGCTTCACTACGGGGCTTTACCCGCGCAGCTTCTTTAATAAATCCGCTTTCTGCTGCTGCATTCTTGTAGATTGCAATACTAACCAGGACTACGGAAACAAACGCAGTAGCCATAAACGAATGCGCGTGTATGTACGGTAGCAGACCAATAAGTACAGCAGCCACAAACAGCTCCTTGTAGGACCCGGTCGTCGGATTCCTGAATAAAGCTTCATATAGCAGGATATAAACAGCAAATGAGATCGCCATGCCTAACATCGCTGTTCTTTGTGGCATTATAACGGCATACATCGGGTTAAGGAAGTGAATGCCCTCTGGTTGCAGACCAGGCGGGTAGCCGGAGAAGATGAATATAATAACAGCCAGCGCACCTACTTTCTTCAGCTCTGTCAACCGGTAGGCGAGAAAGAAGAGCAATCCGAATAATGAATACTGGAATATTATGTTTGGGATGATGATAGCAGCCCTCAAGCTCAACCCTGCCTTCATTAATACCGCAGAGTAGAAATCCATGAGGAATGGGTAGTGCAGCTCGGTATTCAAAAACTGCGGATAAACCGGCGGAAACGCGAAACTGTGACTGTAAACAAGCGAGGTGATAATCGAGGTGTGAAACGGATAATCAGCCCAAACGGTATGAAATGCGTATAGGTTACCCGATTCGTCAGGGCGTAAAACTCCATATAGATTCATGAATAGCAGGTAGAGTAGAATAAGAGCGAAGAACGCGAGAGTGTATTTATTGCATATAAAACTTTCTTTTTTGATTTCTTTATCTGGTTTATAATTGGACAGACAGGCGGCTATAAAAATTATGACAGATACTAAAGCGCATATAACAAGCAGGATAATACCAGTGCTTATCCTGCCGCAGAAACACGCGAGAAGCAATACTAACCAGATTGATATTGCGTGCCCGAGCACGATAGCGAAGAAAGCACGTTCCAGAGCGAAAAAACGTATGTCTAAGAGTAAGGAGAGATAAAGCCCGAACAGACAGCTAACCAGGATGAAAAGGAGCCATAGCAGCATGAATGTTCTATTATCTTATCTGCTTTTAAAGATTGATCAAACTTTCTTCAGGAAATAAAGTTTGTTGGTAAAGCTTTTCTTTTATTGCGATGATCACGGCATTAAAGAAGGAAGTTGTATCCACGATGATGCAATGAAAGAGGTTAAAGAGCATTTTCCAAAGCAGAGTATAAACATAATATGCTCAATTGGAAGCGGCTTAAACCCAAAATGATTATATCAACCAAAAACGCTTTCGCTAAACCTGACCCAGATCGCACTCGCAACCGAGCAGCGCGGTAACACTGCCAAAAAAAAAGCAACCTCTCAGCAACTCAGGTTGCGAAGATATTGCATACTCTCTATACCTGCCTCCACTGTGTACACCTCCACCACAATCAACCCTTCATAGTCATTGGCACCCGTTAACACCTTATTCCAGTCCAGGTTACCCTTACCCACGGCTAAATGCAGATCGTCCGTACCAAAGTTATCGCTTGCATGCATGTGTATTATATCCACATCGTTAATACGAAAGAACTCATCCAGCGTCTTTGTCGTATTTGCATGTGCCACATCAAGGCATATTCCTATGTTATCCATATCCACACCATGCACAATTCGAACGAGTTCATCCGGAGTTCGTCCCAGCAGCATGTTTATTGATATTAAATTCTCTACTGCTATTCGCAACCCATATTCTGAGGCGGTTTCGCAAATCGCACGTAATCCTGCAATCGCTTTCTGAAATGCCTTATCCGGCATCTGGATGGACAGAGGCGAGAAGAGACCGGGATGCACCACGCAGATGTCCTCAACGAACTCATGTGCGTCCTCTATACTCTCCTTTATCTGCCGTACGCTCTCTGCCCATATTCGCTCGTTTACACTCCCTATATTGAGATCAGATAGTGGAGTATGCAGTGAAAGGACAAGATTAGTCGTCTCGTGGATTTCTCGCACACGCTCTTTGAACTGCCCTTCTACCTTTTGCTGTCCTTCTGCTACTATCTCCCAGCCCTGGAAACCCGCATCTTCTAATCGGTACATCCAGTCCACTGGATTTGTGGTCGCATCTACCGAAGAGAAACTTATTTTCGCTTTCATATACTTCTTCTTTAAATTTTTTGCATTATCTAAAGCTTTCAATCACCGCATTGGTTAGTAGTCGTTTAAAGACCGAATGAGTTGAGCTATCTCTTTTAGTGTCTTATCCGTACCTTTATAATCTATACTCAATATTATATTACTTACTTCATCGTTTGAGAAGTTGTTCTTGTTGAGTGCAATCTTGGGTAAGTCGCTGCTCTTGAAGCCTTCAACCAGCAGGAAATCAACACCTGAATTCGCCATATCGGCTATCAACTCATTTAAATCTTTACTACCGCATATTTTCAGCGTCTTTTCGCCTGATGCACCTATTGCTACATCAGCACCCGCGTTAAAGAACCGTTCCGCATCCTTTGACGTATCAATGTCCAGCTCATGTGCGTGCTTTATGCTGCCTACTTTACCGTAATCTTTCAGATAGGCAATCAAGTCCACAATAAGAGATGTCTTGCCCGAGTTCTTCGCACCAACTATGGATATTACCTTCATACCTTAATTTTAATCTTACCATTATCTTTTAACTCTTTCTGTATTTCTGCAATAAATATGCGACTGCGAGAATCTCCGTGATAACAAGAACGAATTTAAAGCCTGGTGGAGTAGGCGTTGGACTTGGTGATGACGAAGGAGTTGGCGTTGGTGATGGTGACGGTGTAGAGGACGGTGATGGAGTTGAAGTTGGTGAAACCAAAGGAGTTGCAGTCATACGGGGAGTCTTTGTATGGGTAGGCGTTGGCGTGGGAGTTGATGACGGTGTAGATGTTTCATTACTAGGCGTTGCATTAGTGGGTGTTGCATTAACGGACGTTGGCGTAGGAGTTGGAGAAGCCGTGGGCGTTGGCGTGTTTTCTGAGGAGCTACTACTACTACCGCCGCTGGTTGCTTGTGCTGTGGTTCCAATGCGAACGGTCTTTTCTATATCTCCTGCGGTTATATTGAACTCACCTGTTGGAAACCCACCAGTATTTATATTAACAGAGAAAAAACCGTCTGAACCAGCAGTGACTTTGATTTTCGATGTAATTCGTAGATTTACAGAAGTTGCATCTTCCGCTGCATTACCATATGCCTCAACATTTTTTTCGCCACTCACATCTTTTTTAACGCCATATAGCTCAACGGGAATGGTAATAGAAAGTGTGACGATACCGTTAGTTGCCTCTTGAGGTCCACTTAATGGATATTTGTTCAGAAATAGTACAGGACTTGGACTTATTGATAATCGAATATCTTTTACGTTTTCCGCCGTCACCGAGAACTGTTTCACTTTTACAACCTCGCTGTCACCCGCAGGAGGAAAATAAATACCCTCAAACTTCTGAGAGTATTTTCCGTCATAGACGGGCGAAGAAATCACAAATGAAGAGCCTATACATACCGTTTCATCTGCCGATGCCATACCCGCGATTGATACATCTCCACCCGCCTCAACAACTTCCGGCTTCACGTTCAATTCCGTTACTTCTGCACTGGCAGCCGCTATGCTAAGGAGCAGTAGTATTATACCTGCGCAGGATACAACATTCATGTTCAGCACACGATCCTCCTATCAAACCTTTAGCTTAATATAATAGCAGGCAGCCAATCCTTATATACCTTTCCATTTATGTCCACGAACTTCTCGCATGTAAATGTACCTGTGGTTGTATTCACGCTTGGCTTGTGTATTATCTGTGGATACGAGTCCGTTTCTAATGTATAATTATAGACACCCGGTTGTAACACGAAACCGTCCTCGAATGATGTATTATGCCCATCTTCCTTATAACCGTTCCATGTTGCGGTTCGGCACCAACCGGAGGCATTACTTATTGTCATTCGTTTACTATGTCCGCCCGTTCCCGCACACGGATACGTGTAAAGTTTGTGCACGAATATCGGCTGATGTGGTATGATTTTCCCGTAATGTGTACCCGGGACGCTCGGGTAACTACCTGAACCTGTATCGAATACCGGATATTCTGAGGATACTATGTAAACTGTCCTCTCTTTATCGCCCACTGCTATCTTGATCGCCCCGGTAGGAGTCCCGCTGGTATTTGTATATGCGTAAAAATGACCACTTGAACTCGCGGTGGTTTTTATTGCCATGGCAACTCGCATGTTTACCGAAGTTGCCTTTTCCGCTGCTTTGCCGTATACCCAAACATTTTTTTCGCCATTTATGTCTATGGTACAGCCAAACCACTTTTGTGGAAAGGACATAGAGAGCGTAGCAGTACCGTTAGTTGCATTTTTAGGACCTTCTGAGGGGTATTCCACGGTGCCAAAAAAAGGTACAGGATTCAATGATAGCCGGATATTTCCTATGTTTTCCGTAGTTGTTGTAAATACTTTATCGCCCTTGGGGAAGTGAATGCCATTGAACTCACGATAGTAGCTACCGTATGATACAGGCAAAGAAATCCCGAACGATGATTTTAACCATACTGATTCCTCCGGCGATGCCATACCCGATATTGATATTTGTCCGCCCTGTACTATTACTTCCGGGTGGACCTCTAATTCTGTTACTTCTGCACTCGTAACCGTAATTGCTGCAACTATCAAGAGGTATATCATAATCATTATCTTCGTTTCTGGTAGCATGATACTGTATGTGATCAAATGGTGAAATAGGTATAAAAAGGTTGTCAGTCCACTTTTATTTAATATGCTTTTAGGGCTTTGCTTGTACAGCGCTGAACAGCTTAGTTAGAATCATGCGGTCATCTCTCACTCAAAAACGATTGGAATTCGGACTCGAACTTGCCTAATACCTCTTTCAGCAGTTCTATCAGTTCCGCGTCTTCTGCCTCTGTCATTCCCCGGCCGTATTGAGCATGGATATAGCCACCAACAATAGAATCCAATATCCCTGCGGTATAACTCAGTAAAGTTTCAAGCGTTGGCTCTATTCCTATTCTCGTTAAGAACATGGATTCCAATTCTGCTATCTCATCAAACCTCAAAATCCAGTCATCAATCGCTTCCTCTAATTCCGCTTTGGCCTCTGGTGGGAGTGTCATGTTTCTGCATTATATTTAATGATCAGGTAGTTATACTCTGCCAGTTCCTATGCACTGTGTAAATAAGAGCACCAAAACCCAAACTAATTGCTACAATAGCTATTAACACACCTGCGTATGGAATCCGGAAGAGCAGGCTTAAAATCACGAATCCGATTACAAAGATCACTATATCAGAGCTCTTAACTTTAAATAAGTCACTAATCTTCCTGCCTATGGCGAACGCTACGAAAAGACTGGAGAGTATCAGTGCAATGCTAAAGAGCATACCCAAAATTAAAGCAACAGGAAGGCAAATAAGAGTGAGAGCAAGCAAGAATATCACTATTACCGATACGATTATAAGCGTAAATCCTACTGCGGTGTTTCTCAAAGGAGCGCCCCTTACTTCCGCTTCCACCATAAGAAATTGAGTTGGGAACAACTTGAGTATTATTATGCCGAGAATTAAGAATCCAATGGTTGTAAGAACATAAAGAACATTCATCATTTTAATCATCAATTCCTCTAAGCCTTGCAGTCCTTCTGTTCTCTCGAAATCTACGCTGCCCGCAGTTCCTGTGTTCTGGAACTCTTCGGCTCTTACGGTTAAGTTGCCTGTAATCCTACCGGAATTCAGAACTGTACCACCGGCAATTACTGCATCTCTGCTAATTAACGTGGTAGACTGGATATTAATATCGCTACCGGCAATGACCGCATTTCTTGCCGCGCATCTCAAATCTATATCGCCACCAGCAGCTACTATTTTGCCCTTAATATCTGAATTTACTGATATGTCGCCACCGGCAACGAAAACATCACCGCTTACCGGTGCATTGATATTAACATCGCCACCGGCAACTACAACACTCGCAACTGGTGCATTTATGGTTACCGTGCCTCCTGCGGCAAAGACATCATCATCAATTGGCGAATCAATAGATACTTCCTTTCCTGATAGCATTTCCAGCGCATGAGCATGTGGCAGGAGCAGAAATAAGATGAGGGAAAGGATTAATAGTCGTTTCATAGCAGCACTGGCGGTGTGTTCATAGTTCATAGGTATCTTATTATAGTTCTTTGTTTTTTAGGGTATAAAAAGATTAATTTTTGAATATCAACATAAAACGTTTATATATGTTCGGAGCTAACAGTAAACGTAGAGGCGCATCATAAATGGAAAAGAAGATTCCTGTCATCGGCGCAGTGATATTCATCATAGTGCTAATAGTTGCGCTTGTTATGCTGTACCAGCCTAATTCCGCCCCCCGTGAGGTGCTGCTCACTGATGTTGACAACGGTAACGAAATAGAAGTAAAGAAAGGGCAATCCCTGGTTATCTCACTGGACTCGAATCCCACTACCGGCTATACGTGGGAACTGGTAGAGCAACCAGATGGGCAAATCCTGCAGCAAGTAGGAGAAGAACTAGAATTTAAACCGGAGTCCGACCGCATAGGTGCGGGAGGTACGCAAACCATCAGGTTTGACGTGGTAGGTGTCGGTCAGACCGCCCTAAAAATTGTCTATCACCGCCCCTGGGAAACTGATGTAGCACCAGAGAGGATATATTATATACATGTATTAGCACGCTGAGAAGAAAGCATATAACTAGTGCTAAACTTGACACAGAGCGAGCGCGAAACGCCATCATAACGTAAAAACTCTTTTAGTGTGGGCATCATTTTTGTTAGTCCTATCCTACTCTGAAGAGTTCAACACACCCATGATTTCCTCTTTTGCAATCTCGAATATTCGGCACTTCAAATCATCAAAAAGGGTCTCAATATCCCCTTCCAGCACGATTTCGTCCCCACCATTAAAAATCTCCGCCTTTATCTTCTCACCTACAATATCGTCCGTTTCCGGCTTTAACCGCATTATTATCGAATTCCGAGGCATGAATTTTACGTATTCATCCAGAGCAGCCCCCGTTTCTATCCCTTCTATCAGCCCATCTGCATCGCCATCTGTAATGCCTATCATGCGAATACCAAATCGCTTCAATATATCGCCGGCGATTCCGGTCGTATCGTCACCTATGGTCACAGCAACTGCAATATCTGCATCCTGCTTTTCTATCTTCGGAAAAATGTTCTCAACGGTATAGAATAAGCCTGCTACCTTCTTGCCTGTTCTTTTCCTGTTTTCAGCTCCTATAAACTTCGGTTTCGTCCTCCTGATTACGCTTGCTGTCTTTATCATCTCTCGCTCCATGTCCAGTGTCGGTAATTTTTTAAGGTTATGCTGTATCAATGTGCCACCCTGAACATCTATAAGCTCTCCATCTCGTGTAACCAGGGTAACACTACCACTGCGTGTTGCCGTCCCGATAATAACGCCGTCCACCACGATCTTCTCACCCGGATGCACACCCCTTATCTCTCTGAGCACTAAATTCAACTCTTTTTTGCACCTTGATTCGAGTTTGTACGGACCTCGCTCTTCAAAGTTCGTAAACAGTGCTGCCATATCGCTAAATCTCGTCTCATCCCCCTGCTTTACAAGCCATCGTACAATAGCCCTGCTACTGTATTCCAATTGCACGAATGAGAGCTTCTCTTTCGCACCGCCACCATCAATAAAATTCCTCAATATGCCCTCACCAAGCATGAGTCCACTCTCTTCGGTCTTCGCATGGTTCAAGAGCACGATAAAATCTATTCCGCGCGCTAAGAAGTATTCTACAACTTCGGATGGCTTCATATCGTTGTTTATGTCTATCGTATGCTGCAAACCAGCATCAATAACCGCAGTTTTGCCTGTTATTCCGCCCAAAGTCGCTTCCACATCTAAGCCTGCTTCAGTTAGCATTGCTATCGCTTCTTCTGCTTCGCCTTCATCTATTACCTCGGGTCCATGTATTAGTAATCCTAACGTGGTCATTGTAACTCTATATGATTTTTATCTATTAATTCTCTTACTAACGTAGTGACTTCCACCCAAACAACGGCTTTAGCGCATACTGGAATATGGTCCAGATACCCACCGCAATTGCTTAGATGCATTCCTTCCGATAGCCCTCTCAGGTCTAGTTTATCATCAATTGTTGCATCACTTTATCCCGCGGACAAAAAAGATTGCCGCTTTTTGAACTTCTCCTCGTTCTCGAACACAAAACGCAATTCTTGAACCATCAAAATTTAAGAAAGTCTGATCAAATTGCTTCGCTAATTTCATGATTTGACTTATTTATCTTGTCTCAGTACTCTTTAAGTGCATTACACACCCTGAAATACAGCCCCTTATCTTCGTTCCCATCTGGCGACCACGTGCTCATTAATGCTGATTTTGAGTTTTTTTTTTACTATAAGTATATTAAAGAAAAAGTTAAAGAAAGTTGGTAGAAGGAAATGAAGATAGTCATAACGGGCGGTGCGGGATTCATAGGCTCAAATATTGCGGAAGAGCTAACAAAGGACAATGCGAACGAAGTTATTGTAGTGGACGATTTATCTACGGGGAAGATGGAGAACATAAAAGATTTAGATATTAATTTTGTTGAAGGCAGCATAATGGATTTAGAATTGCTGCAGGAGACATTCAAAGAAGTGGATTATGTATTCCACCAGGCAGCGATTCCTTCAGTCCCAAGGAGTATAAAAGACCCGATTGCAACGAACAATGCGAATATAAACGGTACACTGAATGTTCTGGTTGCAGCAAGAGATTGTAGCGTAAAAAAAGTGATTTATGCCTCTTCTTCTTCGGTTTATGGTGATACGCCGGAGCTGCCGAAGAGGGAGGATATGACACCGAATCCGTTATCGCCTTATGCAGTGACAAAGCTATTGGGTGAGTACTACGGCAGCGTATTCAATGCAATTTACGGGTTAAAAACAGTTGCATTACGCTATTTCAATGTTTATGGGCCCAAGCAGGACCCTTATTCTGATTACGCAGCGGTGATACCGAAATTTGTGAGTAGAGTTTCGGAAGATGACCCACCGTTGATTTACGGTGATGGCCGACAAACGCGTGATTTTACGTTTGTTCGTGATGTAGTGACTGCGAATATAGAAGCGATGCGAAGTGAAGCAACGGGCGTATTCAATATCGCTTCGGGTAGCAGGATAAGCATAAATGAGCTTGCAGAACTCGTGA
>JAOZPO010000121.1 GCA_029932715.1 Halobacteria archaeon
GTTTGGCGATAATAGACTGCCATCTCCAAGTTCCTCCTTCACATAGAAGGTAGGGCATGGGAAGATTTATATAATCCATGTTTCCTATTAAGATGACTATAACATATAATGAAGAAATCGAAAGCTATTTAAAGTGTGAAAGGAATAAAAATATAAATGGAGTATTATAGAGCAGGTAGGGTGATAAGATGTTGGAGGAGGTGAGGAAAGTGATAGAAAAGGATATTAGGCCACTTTTAGAGATGCAGGGCGGAAGTATAGAATTGGAGAGTGTGGACGATGGCGTGGTGAAGGTGCGGTTGACCGGTGCATGTGCCGGGTGCCCGATGAGCCAGTTTACATTGGTGAACTTTGTCGCGGCAACACTGAAGGATAAGATTCCGGCGGTGAAAGAAGTACTTGCGGTAGACGACACTAAGGCGAGATTTGAAGAGTTGTTGAAGAGATGAACCATCGCACTTCCGCTTGTTGCGGGATATGGTTAGTATTTAGCGTGGATATGAGAACAATTGAGTTGATAATGATTACAACCTTATTATAACACAACAAGAATAATAAATCGGAGGGTAATAAATAGGAGGCGAGAAGATAAAATGTTAGAAATAAGAGATTTGACTGTGGAAGTAGAAGGAAAAGAAATAATACGTGATTTGACACTTAATATCGAACGAGGAGAGGTCCACGTATTATTTGGACCCAATGGTTGCGGAAAGACAACGCTTCTAATGGCCCTTCTTGGTCTTCCTAATTATAAAGTCAAAAAAGGGAGTGTAACGTTTAAAGGCGTTAATGTAACCTATTTGACGACTGACGAACGTGTGAAATTAGGAATGGGCATGTCATTCCAGCATCCACCCGGGATAAGAGGCGTAAAGCTCGGCGATATGGTGAATATTGCACAGGGACGAAAAGAAGAGACGATAGACGAAGACGTGATCGCGCTTGCAAAAAGGCTTAACATCTCTATTGAGTTCTTGAACCGGGATGTGAACCTTGGCTTTTCAGGGGGCGAGGTTAAAAGGTCGGAGATACTGCAACTGCTCGCACAAGCACCTGACTTCATCATGTTCGACGAACCTGACTCTGGCGTGGACATCGAGAACATAGAGCTCATAGGCGGGATAATGAGTGAACTTCTGGATAGAAACAAGATGCCGAGCAAAAGAGAGAAAGCAGGTCTTATAATTACTCATAGTGGGTTTATAATGCGACACGTAAAGGCCGACCGTGCACATGTGATGCTTGAAGGACGGATAGCGTGCTCTGGAATGCCGGACGAGATAACAAAGAACGTCATGGAGAATGGTTTTGAAAGATGTGTGGAGTTATGTTTACGTGGAGAGGATACAGAATGGCGAGAAAAGAGATAATTGAGCATGCAGGACGTGCAAAGACAAAAAGAGCGGCTTTAGGCGAAGACATCGCGATTGAAGGATATATCGCCGGGGAAGAACACGAGCCCCTCAACTCACTGGACAATTTCCCGGAAGAATACCAGCAAGATCTGCTCGACGCAGGTATTGAACCTTCTGAGAAAGACAGGTCTGGTTCGTTTTTACAGCAGGACTGTTCAGTAGTATATTCAAAAGTGAAATACCCGGGTTTGGAGCTCATGAGCACGACAGATGCTTTTAAGAAACATAGTTGGCTAAATGATTATCTATGGAATGCAGTTCCTGTGGATATGGATAAATACACCGCTGAAGTCGAATTAGAGCAGACACATGGCTACTTTATCAGGTCAGAAGCGGGTAAAAAAGTAACTATGCCAGTGCAGTCCTGTCTCTTCATCACATCCGATAAAATCGGGCAGAAGGTGCACAACATCGTGATTGCAGAAGAGTACTCGGAACTCCATATCATCACCGGCTGTTCCGTCTCTCATGCGGTCAATTCTGCACTGCATCTCGGCGTGTCCGAATTTTACGTAAAGAAAGGTGCGAAGATTACGTTTACTATGATACACAACTGGAGCCAGGGCATGGAGGTTAGACCGAGAAGTGCAGTGGTGATTGAGGATGACGGCACTTTTATCAGCAACTACATCTTAATGACACCTGTTAAATCACTCCAGATGTATCCTACTGCTTATTGCGTGGGTAGAAACGCAAGGGCAACATTCCAGACCGTTATATATGCTCATGGCGATACGAAGGTTGATTCAGGGTCGAGAGCAGTGCTTCAGGGCGAAGGCAGCAGGTCAGAAATCATATCGAGGGTGATTGCTACCGACAATGCGAAGGTTATCGCACGTAGTGACGTCATAGGCGAAGGAGCAAAGGCAAAGGGGCATATCGAATGCAGGGGATTGATGCTTTCTGATACTGCGGAAGTAGATTCGATTCCTGAGCTCAAAGCGACACGAAGAGACCTCGACCTTTCACATGAAGCTGCGGTAGGTAAGGTTGCGGAGGAGGAGATCCAATACCTGATGGCACGGGGATTGAGCGAGGAGGAAGCTACTTCGGTGATCATTCGCGGGTTCTTGAATGTGGACATTACTGGTCTTCCTGATGCGCTTGCACGGGAGACGAAGAAGATGTTTGATATGAGTCTGGAGAAGGTGATGTGAGATTTAAAAATAAACCGGACTACCAAAAACAGCACTCCAACCAGTGTCATGTCCTAGTGTCAGCTAAAACAGATACCACTTTCATACGGTTACCCGCTCATATCTCCTCTCTTCACCCAGGTCCTTAGTCGCATCTATACCCACCTTCGTAGTGATCGCATTTATCGCAGAAGGATCAAGTGATGAACCCTTTACGCCCTGTATGAGCATCACATCATCATTCCAGCGTACCCGTGTCGCCACTGCATATTCCACCTCATTCGAGTTAAATATGTCTATATCCTCATCCACAACGACAACGAGCTTCAGGCTGGGATGAGCTGCAAAAGCGGCAATAACCGCATTCTTCGCCTCGCCTTCTCCCATCTTCTTTAATTGCACTACCGCATGCAAATAGCAACACCCGCCATCGGTCAACAGAACGTTCTTCACTCGTGCCACACGCTCAACCGCTCGAAATATCAACGGTTCATAAGGCACGCCCATAAGCAGCTTGTGCTCACTACCAGCAGGCAGTATAGCGTGATAAATCGGGTCTTTTCGCTGATACATCCTCGTAAGCGTGATAACCGGTTCCTCTCTTATCTTATCATACGTACCGGTAATATCCAGAAAAGGTCCTTCCTTCTCTCGGTCTTTTCCTATGATACCTTCCAAAGCGAACTCAGCATGAGGAATCGCCACGCCATTGTCCAATTTGAAAAGCTCTACTGGGTTCTTCTTCAAGCGCGATGCGTATTCAAATTCCCTGCCGGGTGGTACCCTTGTTGCTGCTGCTAAAAGAATTAACGGCTCAACTCCTATGGCTATTCCAACTTTCAACTCTTCACCGGCTTCTATTGCTTCACAATGCATCTTATACAGATGACGTGGGGGGACGAGCCTTACTGCTAATCTCCTGCCATCCAGAACCAGCATCCTGTGAAATGATGCGTTCCTTACGCCATTCAATTCGGCAACGACTATACCAGCCGTGATGTAAGCACCGGCATCACCATGGAAATGAGTTAATACAGGTAAAGCGCCTAAATCAGGCTCTTTTACCAGCTCTTTTGTCGGTGAATCCTGGACTATTCTCACCTCGCCGCCTTCTCCGCTGTACGGTATTGCAGCCAAAACCGGTGCGATATTACGGGAAGAGATGCCAAGTAGCCCTGCCAGTGTCTCTCTTCCACCCAGTACATTCATTATAACCCTATGCGTACCGTCAACCGCATGGAACAAAATAGGCTTCTGCTTCTGCTCTATACAAATAGCTGCAACTTCGTAATTTGATGATACTATTCGTTCGATCTCTATTAACTTCCCCTCGCTCGCTAACCTCTCTTTCAATTCACGCATTTTCAGCCCCTATACAGAATATATTATATCGTAGTTTCTATACAAGGACAAATAAACAGATAAATGAAACGAATATTTCACGTTGCAGACACACACATAGGCTATTCGGCGTACCGTAAGATGGACGAGGCGACCGGTCTGAACCAGCGAGAAGTGGACACAAACGAGGCATTCAAACAATTTGTGGACTATACGCTAAAAGAGAAGCCGGATGCGGTATTACATGCAGGCGACCTCTTCGATTCCGTGCGGCCGACAAATCGCGCTATCTCTTTCGTGCTTAGCCAACTGATACGATTAAGTGATGCAGGTATCCCATTTGTAGCGATTTCAGGCAATCATGATACCCCTCGGTTGAAGGAGACGGGTAGTGTATTCAGCCTGTTTGAGCATATCCCGGGTATACACGTAATTTATGAAAATAAGTATAAAGTCGTTGACTTAGATGGCATGAGTGTCCATGCGGTTCCGCATTGTGAAGATATAGAAGCGGAGAAGAATAAACTGATGCCACATAATACTGGATTCAATATCGCACTACTACACGCAAGCATTCATGGTGCGCCTGCTTTCCTGATGAGAGAATTCAACGAGCT
>JAOZPO010000122.1 GCA_029932715.1 Halobacteria archaeon
TTTATGTAAATGAGATTATGTGTTCAACAAAAAGAAACCAAGTGAAATTTTAAAGAATAAAGGGAATGTGCACGTGAGGATTACACGACATAGACCTGCTACAAATGGAATCGCCGAGAGGTTTGTAGAAAGATTGAAAGAGATGCTGGCAGAGAGGGAATGGAAGAATGTAGAGGAATTGGTGATGGTTTTGGAAGAGTTTATCTCGGCATACAATGATGCTCCACATCAAGGGTTGGATGGTCTATCTCCAGATGAGTCTGGGAGGAGACTTATGTGTGCGGCATCAGGTTGACTATAACATAAATTTTTATTGGGAGAGGGACGATGATTACCTTCTCTCCCCTACCATCCCCTCCCTGATTCGCACCACGCAAGGGGCTCGCTTATTATTTCCTCAGAAGACTTCAATAGAAGACCTGCTTCATGCTTCTCAACCCGGGTATAACTCGCCTCAATAATCCTCGGTTTTCTTTTTCAATAATTAGAAAGCTCAACTGCATTACAGATGTCGTGTATTGGGATTGGTATCTTTGATACACTGAGAAGGATGAGATAACCCGGATCATCAATTAGTTTTCGCACGTTAACGCCGTCTACAAAGATGAATTCAAAAAAACCGAAAAGCTTTTATATACCAACATATATATGTGTATATGCAGACACATGTGTATCTGCAGACAAAGGGGGAAAAGAGGGATAAAAAAAAGAGGCGTAGAATGATGGAAAAAAGCAAAGAAGTAGGATTTGGTGATATCTCCAGAACCATTAGAACGAGCAGAGTGCGAAGTGAGATTCTGATGTATCTGTATAGCAATTACCCCGAGGCTTCGTATCCCGGGGAAATCGCTAAAGACACAGGCATAGAGCAAAGGAATATCGTTAAAGGGCTGAAAGGCTCGGGCTGGTTTGATGCTGCGAAATCGCTGCTCAGACAGGGGTTTGTGGAGGAGATAGAGCGAGAGGGTGAGACATACTACCGGCTTTCTGAACATGGTAAATCAATGATAGAGAGCCGGCAGGATGCCTGAAGAATAATTAAAAATAGGAGGTAAAAAAATGGATATAGGAATAGGTGGGATTTTGAACTCGTGGAGCTGTTTTGGTAGGAATCCCCTGCTTGCAACCAGGGTATTGATAGACGAAATAGGTGCGGCGGGGACGTCTTCTAATCCGGTACGCCATGTACTGGAATTAGAAAAGAGCGGGTATTTAGAGGATACCCGGACCTTAGCGATATGGACTGCGATGCTGTATGCAATTACTTTTAGCGCTGCGTATGCACTCATGTCCATGACCTATGGCATGTACTGGATATAGGAGAAGAAGAGCAAAAAATAGGAAGGAATAGAAATGGAGGTAAAAATAGAGCAGAAGCATCTATTTGGCATTCTTTACGTCTGCCTTGTGGTGAGTATACTTGCTGGACTACTCGTGCATTCACACGAGCCGACTCATGCAGCCTTTGTGTGGCAAGCTGTGTTCAGTGCAATATATGGATTCATCGGCTGTGTTTTGATCATCGTTGTATCAAAAGAGATAGGGCATCACTGGCTACAAAAGGAGGAGGATTATTATGAGCGGCATTAGTTTTTCAGGAAGAGGTGAGGAGCAATGATAGCGTGGCTGCATCCTGGACTCATATTCATCTTCGGTGCACTTTTGATACCAGTGCTAAAGGGGCGATGGCAGAAGACGTACATGCTTCTGTTACCGATAGTGGCACTTATAGACCTTACGTTTATGTCGGAAGGGGCATTCTGGAGTTTCCCTGTTTCGGAATACATGCTTACTTTCGGCAGAGTGGATAAGTTAAGCCTGATCTTTGCGTATGTATTTGCGATTGCGTCATTTTGCATGACGCTTTATGCACTGCATGTAAAAGAGAACGGACAGCATGTAGCTGCTTTCCTCTATGTAGGGAGTGCGCTTGGCGTGGTCTTCGCTGGTGACCTCTTCTCCCTATATCTGTTCTGGGAGATAATGGCGTTTTCTTCGCTGTTCCTTATATGGTATAGAAAGACGCGGGCATCGTCGGAAGCGGGATTCCGGTATATTATGGTGCACCTGTTCGGTGGTATATGCCTGCTGGCGGGGATTATTATGTATGTACAGAGCACGGGCTCAATTGCTTTTAGCATCTTTGATTGGGGATTGGGCTGGAGCCACATGGCTTCTTACTTCATACTGCTTGGATTTCTCATAAATGCCGCCGTTCCGCCATTGCATGCCTGGCTTGCGGATGCGTACCCGGAAGCTACGGTCACGGGCGCTGTGTTCTTAACGGCATTTACGACAAAGACTGCGGTATATGTACTAATCCGCGGGTTCCCGCATGTTGAGCTGCTGATATGGCTGGGTGCGGCAATGGCGATATATGGCGTTGTCTTCGCAGTGCTTGCGAATGATGCGAGAAGACTTCTTGCCTATTCGATCATCAGTCAGGGAGGATATATGCTGGTCGGTATTGGAATAGGAACTACGATGGCGATAAATGGTTCAATAGCTCATGCCTTCTGCTGTGTTCTTTATATGGCGTTGCTATTCATGGGTGCAGGAGCCGTGCTTGAGATGACCGGGAGAAGCAAGTTCACGGAATTAGGCGGACTCTATAAATATATGCCATCCATTTTCGCGCTTTACATGATTGGTGCATTTGCCATCTCAGGCCTTCCGCTATTCAGCGGCTTCATAAGTAAGACGATGGTGGTTGAATCCGCAGCCCACATGCATCTACCAATTATATGGCTGATGCTCGAAGGTGCAGCAATAGGGACATTCTTAGTTGCAGGTTTGAAACTACCATATCTTACCTGGTTTGCGAGGAAGGACCCGGTGGTAGAAGCGAAAGAGCCACCCAAGAATATGCTCGCGGCGATGGGCGTCACCGCATTTCTGTGCATTTTCATCGGTGTGTATCCGCAAGCGCTCTACGGGATGCTTCCGTACCCGGTGGAGTATGCACCCTATGCAGCCGCACATGTAATAGGAATGAGCCAGCTTCTTCTGTTTACGTTCGTAGGATTCTGGCTACTGAGGCGAATGCTTCACGGTACGCCGACGATTACACTCGATACCGACTGGTTCTATCGAATAGGAGGGAAGAAGTTTATCTGGTTCTGCGAGCAGCCGTTAGTGACTGTTACAGAAGGCATAGACAAAGGACTGAAGAAAATAGCAGATTCTATCGTGTGGTTCAGTCGTAATCCCGCGACCTCATCGAAAATACTGGCGGCAAAAGCAATAGTGGCAATGACAGGCTCAACAGTGATGAGAACGTTAAAGCCGGGCTATATACAGTACGAGCAGGATTTAGAGAAGCTCAAGAATATGCACGTGGAAGAACCAGTGCCACGAGTAGCGATTGGAACAGGGATACTGCTGGTGCTCATGATGTTCACGCTCTACCTGGTTGTTTATCTAACGCACGGGGTGTTGTGGATATAAGACGGTCAAAAACAAAAAAAATGGACTGCCCTCGCCTTGCTGGAGAAGGAGGGTAAGTCCGCATTTTTTTTTTGCTATTAACCTTCTTCAGCGAACCTGATATTCAATGTATTCAAAGCGCAAAAAAACGGTAAATCTTTATATACCCATTTATACTGACATTATCAGTGGGCTATATAGAGGGAAGAGAAATGGAAAAGAAGGTGTGGAAAGGACTGCTGTTTCTTGTTGCTTTTATTGTAGTAGCATTATCCACGGGCTCGTTATTAGTGGAGCATTCAGAGACTTTCGCAGGCGTCTTATACGGTGCGGGAGGAGTTGCACTTTTTATGCTACTTGCGAAGCTGATGACCATGATACAGCGGGAGGGGAAACAGGATGATTGACGGTATACCGAATATCCCACCAGGTCTCATCTTCATCTTCGGTGCCATGTTACTTCCGCTATTCGGAAAAGGGAAAGCGAGGCAAGTATATCTTATTATTTTAGCCGCGCTTGGCTTGATAAGCGTTGCGGTTATGAGAGAGCCGCAGACAAATTGGGTATTTTCAAGACTGATCTTCTTGCAGGTTGACCGCTTGAGCCTTTTAATGGGTTATATATTCGCCATAATCGGTGCCGCTGCGATAGTATACTCATTAGAAATAGTAAAAGAGAATGGTGAGTTTATTTGCGGCTTGCTATATCTGGGTAGTGCGCTGGGTGCGGTATTTGCCGGTGACTTCTTCACGCTCTATATCTTCTGGGAGATAATGGCTTTCTCTTCGCTCGGACTGATTTGGTATAGCAGGACCGAGAGGGCGACAAACGCGGGAATGCGTTACATTCTGTTCCATCTGTTTGGCGGCGGTGCTTTCCTGGGTGGTATAATAATACATTACATGAATACGGGTTCTATCGCAGTAGGTCCCGTAGAACCAGGAATAGGGTACTGGCTTTTGCTGATGGGGATAGGAGTGAACACGGCGTTCATTCTACTCCACACGTGGCTGCCGGATTCGTATCCGAAGGCT
>JAOZPO010000123.1:0-3039 GCA_029932715.1 Halobacteria archaeon
CTGCTCGTGGGTCGAGCATGGGAGTAATGATGAGTTTGCGGTCAACTTTTTCCTGCTGGCGTTTTTCAAAGAATGAAACTTTCTTGTCAAAGGTATAGACATCTGACTTGCTCATAGAAGACTTGATTTCAATGGCAGTAATCTTATCATCTCGTATCAATATGTCAATCTCAACCTGATCAGGACGCCCGAATACCTCTCCCTCCTTGTCATAAGCAATATATCGCTCTACACGCATTCCAAAATCTTCACCAAGAATACCTTCCGCAGCAGCACGAAAACTCGCTTCGGTCTTTAAACCCCATCTGCTGCCCAGCGCACCAATTTGCATATCAAAATGCTTCTCAAACCTCTTCTGCACTTGCGCTAATTCTTCAACACGCTCCTCAGTCCTGTTCTGGGCTTGCGCTAATTCTTCAACACGCTCCTCAGTCCTCTTCTGGGCCTGAGCTAGTTCTTCAACACGCTCCTCAGTCCTCTTCTGCGCCTGTGCTAACTCTGCAATCGCACTTCTTAGTTCGTCAAAATCTTCTCGCCTGACTGCGAACTCTGCCCTTACCCGCTCCATTATAGCATCTGCAAGTCGGAGCATGGGCTTGTGGAACTCAATCGGGAATTCTTCTACTATTTCTATATACCTCTGCTTTGCTTTAGCCATCTAATAATTTATATTCCGTTTTATCTTATAAAAAACAATTACAAAAGAGGAAATCTACATTATAATTTTAGCATGATATTTATTTTATTTTGCTATACAACCGTCTAATTCGCTTTTCCCTCTTTAGCGTCTCTTCACGACTCAATCCTTGACGTGCCGCAGCCGTATACAAAGCTATTAACTTCGTCGCTTCCGCTTTCGGCTCTCCTTACTGCAAATATTGATGCCAGTTGCAATATCTCCATCTCACGTCCATTCCTTACTCGTTCCCGTCCGTATGCCCGAGGTCGGTGGTATATCCCCCTTACCACCTTTTTGCTCCTTCACTTTCTTCTTCCTCTTATTCTTCTCTTTCTTCTCACCCTGTCGGCTGCGCCGGATATACTTCACACATACAACGCCAACCACCACAACGCCTAGTCCTAACAGCAGGTTACTAACCCCGAGTTTTGGGTCATTCGAAGCAGTTGTTGTGTTTGTCGCAGTCACTGCTTTTGGCTCCGGTGTCACCTCAGATTTGCTTGAAACTACGGATTCCGAGACAGAATTAAGTTGATTTTTCAAATGTCCTATTTCTTGTCTTAGTGAAGCAATCTCATCCGTTAATTCCTGTATCTCTGTATTGGATACTTCGATAGTTGTGTTGTTAGCAGATGCACTACGAGCAGGAGTCGAATTCACGTAAGGCCATGATGGGTATGGTGCTGATACTAATATCACGTGTGACCAGAAGGGATAGGCAGTCGAAGGTGAATCAGGATCAAGAGTAGAAGCGCGTAAAGATGCCTCTTTCGGGTTTAATAACACGTATATGCCCCCTTCTGAATCGCTATTGCTCGTCTTTACTGTGATGTTGCGGGTCATACCCACAAATTTACCCACAACGCCTGTAACCACTATAACGTCATTTTTATTCAATATGTAGCCGAAGACGTCATCTATAAAATTCATGTCATGTTCCAGGTCATAATGCCATGAATTGCCCACATGCACAATCCCCCGCCTGGCACCCAAATCACCGCTGTACACGTATAGCATATTGTCTGATTTTGATTCAATGATTTTATAGCCCTCCCGCCCATCCTTAATTGTCCATACGTCTTTAGTTACTACCGATAGTTTCGCCATTTCGGACAACGGCTGCCTATAATCAGCAAAAGCATCTCGCAATCCTTCTGAAATCACTTTATTTTTAAGCTCTGATTTAAAGGAGCTGTCAATACTGAACAAATAATTACCGGTTACTGAATTTATATTCTTTAACTTGATACTATATGAACTCATGTCCTGTGGTTCATGGGTAATCTCTGCTACTCGTGCCTTTACGGTAACATATTCGCCAGCGTATGAATTATCAGCAATAAACTGCTCGTATGTAAGCGCATGCTTGCTTGGATATATGCGAACCAAAGCAAAAGGTAAAAGCTCTTCACCATCACTTATTCCATCGCCATCGGTATCCGGATTGTTAGGATCGGTAATAATACCGTATGAACCCCCGGTCAGCTCTTCACGGTCCGCTAACCAATCGCCATCGGTATCTATGTTTGTCGGGTTAGTACTATATCTATACACCTCCTCAAAATCCGTGAGCCCATCTGCATCAGAATCAACGTTTGTGGGTGATGTGCTTCTTGAGATCTCCTCGCATTCCAGTAGCCCATCGCTGTCCACATCAGGATTAATCGGGGATAATCTATACGGATAATATTTGTCCTTCAAGCTTTCTATCATGCGAGCATCCACGAATAATTCGTCCATCTGTGTCTGATTGCTTACACAGACGTAAGTAGGCGCAAGCTCTTCTAAATCGGTTAATCCATCGCCATCGGTATCCGCATTTAGCGGATCGGTTACAACGCCAAATAAACCCGTTACTTCTGCATAGTTTGAGATTTTATCGTTATCCGTATCTCTATTGAAAGGGTCTAAGCCGCTTTTATACTCCTCAAGTACCGTAAGCCCGTCATAGTTGTAATCTTGATAAGCATCGCGTGGGTCGCCATTATTCAACCTGTACTGGTTCTCCCATGCATCTGGTAGCCCATCGCCGTCAGAATCGGCGGAAGAGGGATTGGATGCTGATATTATAGGACTAAACGAGATTGTAGCAACGAGTATCAAGCAGGCGATAAAAATATAGCTGCGGTTCTTTTCTGTCTTAACGTGTTTATACCATTGAGTTCTGGAGATATAGCCATGTGTCCCTTTCATTTCCTTTTCCTGATTAAATATGCTATTACCAACAAACCAGTAATTGTAAGTACAGCATCAAATCCGGGCGATTTTTGCTCCTCTTCCGGCGTCGGTTCCGGTGTTGTTAGAGCTGGTGTTGTTAGTTCGGGTTCCGGTGTAGGTTCCGGTGTAGGTTCCGGTGTAGG
>JAOZPO010000123.1:3139-4356 GCA_029932715.1 Halobacteria archaeon
CTGGTGTTGTTAGTTCGGGTTCCGGTGTAGGTTCCGGTGTAGGTTCCGGTGTAGGAGCCACGACATCAAATGTGATAGTATTTTGCAGTGTCTGCCTGCTTTCTATTTCATCATCCCAATAATAATATGTGGTTGCTTTCACGCTAAATGATGTTAAACCAGGCTTCAATGCTCGGACCGATACTGTGAAATGCTTCTCCTCTTCTGGTAGAACGATAAATTTGCCGATGTATTGTCCCGCACCGGAACTAACGAAAGGTGTGCCCACACCTATCACTTCTACTCCAGGGTCCACGGTAAATATAGTTTCCGCAGTCATTACCGGGTTTCCCATGATGTTCACAGCAGAAATAGTAAGTAGCCCCGGCTGTTTTGGGCTCACTGTTGTTCTGGTACTATATAACTGGATAATAGGAGCCAGAGCTGGAGGTAATGGTTCTGGTTCTGGCTCTGGTTCTGGCTCTGGCTCTATCCTTTTGTATATCCCCTCTACTGATACCTCTTCCCCTTCTACCGTTAAAACTACCGTTTCCGCAGCAGGAGTTATATAGCCTTTAACTGCGTCAAAACGTACTGTGTGAGCCCCAAGCAGATAATCACGCGTGCAGGAACCCGTGCATACGTACTTATCATCTATAAATATCTTCGCGGAGATGGGTGTGGTAGTTACCGATATGGTACCGGTTGTTGTTGGATAAGGAAGTGGTTCATATCTCACGCGAACAGTTGTTGTTTCATTTGGCGTTACAGTTACCATTTTCATAGCCGGTCTCATATATCCCTCTACCTGCTCAAAACTGATTTTATAAGTTCCTGGCACTTTTTCGGTTGGTGGATAATAACCCTCGCCCACGTATTCACCGTTTATGTATATCTTCGCAGAGAAAGGTTCTGTAAGCACCTCAATGTAACCGTCAGATTCCTGTGCCGTTACACTATGTAAACCAAAAAACCACGCACTTGCTATTAGTAATAATAGCATCAAAGCAATATTTAGTTTCATATATATCCTGATTCTAACGGGTTATCTATAAATCTTCCGGTTCTTGAAATTAAAGTTAAGAATAATGGCAAAAAAAATGGCAGTATATACGAAACAGGATTTTGGTTGTGATGATGTATTTGTATAGATGGACCCTAAGAGTTACACTGATTTTTACGCTCTTTTTCAAAAAAAGAAAACCTGTGCTAAAAGAAAAACAAATTTCTTTGGTAAA
>JAOZPO010000124.1 GCA_029932715.1 Halobacteria archaeon
AACGGCTGAAGGAAGCGAAAGAAGCAGGTGCAGAAGCACTTGTGAGTGCATGCCTGTTTGTAAACGTAACTTAAAGGAAGCTGCGGAGAAGGAACGAATGGAAGTGTATGATGTTGTGGAGCTTGTAAATAGGGGGTTAGCCAGGTAAATTACTTTATTCCGGGAGAAATTTATATTTATTAGCTAAACATGGCAGTCCGTGGTAATTTTTAAAAATAGGTGATTAGCTAAATAACCGGATGGCCGGTATCCAATCGTAATAAATCCGCCCATTCACATCTGCAAATTCAGTGCAGTTTAGCCAGCCAGTCGCGGTTTGCACAGCATTCGAATGATGAATCTGAGGATAAGAGCCGGTGCGGATGGTGTAATCGTATGTGACCCCTTCTTCTAATGTAACAGGCGCGGCGAATTCTATAAGATGATAATCGCTTGTACTTTGATAACCGTTCCATGTAGCACTCGCATTTACGTCATTTCCATGAATCCAAACGTATTCGGTATGCCCGCCTGTGCCGGGGCACGGATAGGTGTACAGCTTGGAGATGGTAATTGGTTGACTTGGTTTTATGTTTCGAATGAAGAACTTTAGTTCAGTATTTAAAGGTAGTTACCAAGACCTCATCACCTTCTGTCCCTATTCCAACCGACGGGGAAATAGTCCCTGATTTGCTATAAGCTTTACCATCTATCCACCATGTGACAGTATAGTGAACTGTTCCCGCATTATTGCAATCCCCATAGTAATCTACATAGACTTTATACGTCCCGGGAGGTGGATTGCTCTGCCAGAATATGTTCTCCGGCCTTCCCAGTACAATTCCCGAACATTTGTTATCCAGATCAAGTTTCCCCCATGATCCCTTGCATTTCGCCGAGGTGTCGTCCCAAAATATCTTATTGTTGCAAGGATCAATGACCCAGAGGTCAAGGTCGGCTTCAGCACGCCAGTCCAACCTGACATTAATCGCACCAATACCTACCGATGGTGTCGGCGTTCCCATGCAAGGGGGACGCTCAGGAGTTAGCCGATCTGGATTTGTCCATTGTGCCAAGTCGCCGAAATAGACTGCAAACTCGTAGTCCGGAGCATGACTACCACGCTGCCAATCCCAGTGAGGGCAATCTATGGTTATGGTCTTCTGAAAATAGCCTATGTATTCAGGAGTGTTGAGTGGATCGTCTCCATGACGATAAACTGCGACTGAAAGTGTGTAGGTTCCTTGAGGTAGACGCCAATACTGCTTGCCATCAGCAGGACATCCGTACGCGTCACGCCTCATTATGCTGCGGAAACGATTCGCAGCGTTAAAACGAGCATCCCAGTCTGGATATTTTAGAGTGTACGACTCTATGCAGAGTTTGAAGCTATATCTTGGGATGGCGTCAAACCTTATCGCCCCATGTCCCTTCCCGTTCCATTGCTGAGCGAGGAGGATGTTGGCGCACAAATGCAGCACATCGGCGGAAAGGGCAGCACCACCCTCATTTACCTCACCCCCTACGCTCACCCACTCCCCCGCGGCACGGTCATAGTCGAACATGCGCACGTCACACTGTTCGTAATCGAAGTTATCGGGTAAAGGCATAGTTGCCCTGATTGGTATCTCGAAGATAAAACCCTCTGGACCCATACTATGCATATCTCCTACAAACTCCCAACCTGACGGTGGCGTGCTGGGGACGCCAAAATCTTCAGGGCTACCCCGCTCAATAGTGAATAGCATCTCACCTTCATCACCTGCTAAATTCAGAGGAACCGCACTTTGAGGGACATAAATCATGGCACCGGAGGGGTGTTCAACAGTTCCCTCCTCACTTGTACGGATTACCTTGGATGCAATAGGAGTAGGTGTAGACGTTGGTGTTAGTAATCTAATCGCAGGAATACAATCATCATAGACTTTTTCATTTGCATCTGCAAACTCAGTGCAGTTTAGCCAGCCAGTCGCGGTTTGCACAGCATTCGAATGATGAATCTGAGGATAAGAGCCGGTGCGGATGGTGTAATCGTATGTGACCCCTTCTTCTAATGTAACAGGCGCGGCGAATTCTATAAGATGATAATCGCTTGTACTTTGATAACCGTTCCATGTAGCACTCGCATTTACGCCATTTCCATGAATCCAAACGTATTCTGAATGCCCACCTGTGCCGGGGCATGAATAAGTGTACAGCTTTGAGATGGTAATTGTTTTTGTTGGCTTTATAGTGCCGGTATGCGTACCCATTGTACTTGGATAAGGATTGGCTGGCTCACCAGTATCAAAATTAGTTTCTGGTGCTACAAAGTAGTTCTCTAAAGACTCTTTTAGTGGATAAATGTCTTTATCGGAATTTATGAAGTAATGAGAATCACCTATTCCATCATTATCTGTATCGCTTCCGGTATAATCGTCCCAGTAGTTGCCCAAATAGTTTGTGTACGTATTACCTTTGAAGATATAATCCAATTCTGATGGTGAGTGCCAGATGTTGGTTGAGTCTTCGGAATAAACGTTATTGTCGTTATCCATAAAATTGTTCATGTATATTCTGTTGTTGTTTGAATTCGTGAGGGATATGCCATCGTCTTCGTTGTTCGTAACCGCGTTGTTTGCTATTATGTTATCGGTAGAATTCCGAAGTTTAATGCCGTCATAGTGGTTAGAGTCTGCAACGTTATTACGAATCTCGTTATTGTTTGATGATTTTAAAGAAATACCATGATAGTTAACATTGTTTGAGGCGACATTATCGGTTATCCTGTTGTCGTTTGACTCTTTGAGATAGATGCCATTGTTTCCATTCTCCTTAACCGTGTTGTTTGATATTATGTTATCGGTTGAACTCCAGAGTCCAATGCCCTGGTAATGGTTAGAGTTTGCAGCGTTATTACGGACTTCGTTACTGTTTGAAGAACTTATAGATATACCATGATATTCATTGTTTGCGATGTCATTATCGGTTATCCTGTTATCGTTTGACCACTTAAGGTAGATACCATTGCCGCCATTGTCCTTAACCCTGTTATTTACTACGATGTTACCGTCTGACGCCTGAACTCTAATGCCATATTTATTGTTAGAACTTGCAACGTTATTACGAATCTCATTCGAGGAGCCTAGCAAGTAGATGCCTTCATAGTTGTCCCTGCAAGTGTTCTCCACAATAACATTATTGCTGGAGTCCACTCTTATCCCTGCGTAAGGCGATGGCTGTGCATTGACACAACTGAATCCTCTGACGGTACAGTTGTCTGCCGTTATATTGATTGCATCTCCTAAACTCTGTGCATCAATCGTGGGCTGCTCTACGCCTGTTAGCGTTAGTCGTTTATTTAAGGCTACGGTTTCTGTATAGGTACCGTTATAAACCAAAACAGTATCACCATCATTTGCATCTGTTATCCCTTCTTGTATTGTATCCCATTTGTGGTTTGTCGGGTCGTCAGTGAAATCGTCATCAACGTAAACAGTTATTGACGCCAACAGGAACACGTCTCCCGGTGTAGCCAATGCCTCCGCCCTCTGGATAACCTCTGTAGCATGTAGACTTTGATTTTCTAATATGTCACAGAAATCTTTAGCCTCTTTATTTTTCATGTTTTTTCCTTTAGCATCTGTACCAAGCGTCAAATTATCAGTATTCATAGCAGAAATAGTAGCACTAACTATGCTTGCTACTAGTATAAGCAATAACAGTACAGGACATAGCTTCCGAGCAAAAAAGTTTTCATCCATTTTTATTTTTGCTTCTTTTTGAGATGCGCCACCCTTAAGGTATTCTTGGCATATGTTAACTTTTGACACAAGCCTTTATAAACTTTTCGCTTTTTTTCTTTTTCACCTCTCTTTGACCAAGCCGCGGAAAGCACAACCGGCACCTGCCCTAAAAATTCCGCCGCAGTCAAGAGCTTCTTGTCTTCCTTCTTTGCTATATCCCACACCTTTTTAGTCCTTTCCCTGAGTGGCAGGTGATGGTCGTAAATAATCAGTTCAGTATAAAATACCCAGCCAACCCTTGAGAACTCAATTCCATGAAACAGTGGTTTGCTGAATCGCAGCGTGGTATTACCAAATTTGAATTCAATGCCTTCTGGATATTTTACCGTAAGCGAGCTAAAACTGAGTTCGGGAATCGTGGGATTTTTTGCCCGGTTGCCAACTCTGCCATCGCTCTCACTATAGCTTTTCTTCCTTCTTCGTGCCACTCTCGCTTCTTTGCCACAGACGCGGGGAAAGAGGGCTGCATTGCCGCAATTCCAGGGTCTATCAGTACGTTCACATCCGGTGTCTTTACCAGCGTGCATGATGACTTCGCACCAAGAAACCAAACCGGTTGCATTATTATTTTCTCC
>JAOZPO010000125.1 GCA_029932715.1 Halobacteria archaeon
TATGCGTCGACCGGGATTTGAACCCGGGCAGTGGGCTTGGAAGGCCCAAGTCATAACCCCTAGACCACCGACGCTTGCATAATATTGTAATTATATACTAATTATTAAAACTTTATTCCCGCTATAAAAATAAAACATCTTCACCAAAAGCTAAATGCAGCATTTTCCGCCCTCTCTGAATAGCTTCTTCAAGACAATGGGCAATAGGAAATATGTATAGTCCGATCATTATTTATTCTTCCTTTCTACAATAGATTCTTAACCGTATACAGACTAAAAAATAGACAGAGAGGGTATTAAAATAACCTAAAACCATCTCTCTGCATTTATTTACTTCTCTTCTCTCTCCTTTAACTTCTCTTTTACGTACTCCGCAGTGACGTCTTTGAGTCCCCAACCCAAAGCGAGTCCCATAGCGATTGCAATTCCTGCGGCTATTCCCCATGCCAGAGGAACGAGGAATGTGTATATCACCGTTGTCTCGATGAGTAGTTGGTCCAGTGCAAATACGATCACTACCAGATAAAAAATCGCTCTTATTACTGACGTTATTATATCCGCGAATTCTACTTCCTTGGCTGTCAATTGCTCCCCTATCTGATCCATGACAAAGTCAGCCAGTATCAGACCCACAACTAATACTATAATGCCTAAGATTAGATGCGGAATGTACAGGACAATCTGATGCATGAGGCTTGTAAACATCTGTATGTTCAACACGTTTACGGCTGCCATGATGAAGACGAGGTATATGAACCATCTAATCAAGGCATCAAAGAATCCCACAGAGGTCATGCCGGATTTCTTGATTGTATCACCAATAGCCGTTTTGTCCACTGCGTCGTCCATTCCTATCTTGTCAAGTATACGGGATACGACTTTCCCCAGGATACGACCTGCGAACAATCCTACTATCAATATTACTATCGCACCAATTATCGCAGGTATATGCTCGACCATTATTCCAATAGCATCGGCAAAACTTGCTTGTATTGTTTCTATCATTTTTTTTCTTTATCACCTCCTTCTTGTTTTCGCTCTTATGTGACTGCCCTACCGCACACAGCCATAAATAAGGGCTACAATCGGTAACAAAGTTGTGCTACTATATAAACCTATTTGCTTTTTTTATGCTTTTTTTGCTTATCTCATGCACATAAGCACGCATCTCTGGCGTTTCGTAATCAGTATCCAGATAGTTAGTGGGTGCAATCTCAACATCCTTAACTTCTTTACCCATGGTATAGCGAGGTACGCATCCGGTATGGCTCAAGCATTTCTTCCTTGCCCACGGTAGCTACGCAGATTACGCTATCTGCCCCACCGTAATATATATAGTACTTATCTCTCACTTCACATGCACCGCATGTAAATACGACACGAGGAACATCACCTCGCAGTTCATAATCCATCTCTGGCTCGAGAATAGGCTCTGGGTAGCGGTATAGCAATTTTGACGGATTCTCCAGACTTAGCATCGCCACACCCAATCTATACACTTCTTCTGTGTCCACACCATGATATATCAACAACCATCCGTGCTCTGTCTTTATTGGCTGTGCACCGGCACCAATCTTCCAACCATCCCAACCCCCTTCTTCACCGGGACCCATAACTTCTTGCTGTCCGTACCAGTCGGCTAAGTTGTCTGAATAACTGATCCAGATACCCATGGGCTCTTTATGCATTGGTCTATGGAGCAGCACATATTTGCCATCAATCTTCTCAGGAAAGAGTACAGCATCTTTGTCATTCCGCTCTGCCCATTCTATATCATATCTTTTCCATTGTATGAAATTATCTGTGGTGGCTAAACCAATTCGGACCCCCCTCTCTGAATACGCGGTATAAGTCATATAAAACGTATCTTCTATCTTTACCACCCGCGGGTCCTCACATCCGCGTGGTTCCTGTATCTGTTTCGGTGTGAATATCGGTTTGTCAAAGCGGAAGAATTTGAAGCCATCTACACTTACTGCATACCCTATTCTTGAAACACCGTCCCGCCCCATAGCACGGTACAGGAGGTGAAATAAACCCTTATCATAAACAACTGCGGGATTAAAAACAGTTTCTGATTCCCATTCGTTCTCTGGCTTGGGCTTCAGTATCGGATTGCCTTCGTAACGCTTCAACTTCATTCAATTACTATCCCCTCTCCTTCAATACCCTGGTAAACACATCTATGTATATCTCTGCTATCTTATCTGCAGACTTCACACGTGTGTACACCTCTTCCGCTTCTATAACGCTCTTCGCTATCCTCTCATCATCACAAAAGGCAGTCACTTTCTTACACAGGTCCTCGGTATCACTATAATAAATCACTTCATCCTTTAATGGCTGAAAGTACTCGGATTGCTGTGGGATAAAAATTGGACAGCCCGCACCTATTGCCTGGAAGATGGTAGCGGAAACAAGCCTGAGGTATCTATTCTTGTATTTATGGAAGATAACCACATCTGAAGCAAATAGATACTCGTCAAACCGCTCAACAGATAACGCTCCCTCTTCACGCACAATCATCCACGGTGGTGCCGACTCCTTCTCAAGCATCTCGTAGCCTTGTGGAATGACAAACAATAAAACCGCTTTATGCTTATACTTCAGCTCCTCACACAAGTATCTCAGGTATGGGCTATAGCCTCTCTGACAGAAGGTGAATATTATTTTTGCATCTTTGGGCAGATTAAGTCTTTCCCTGCTCTCATACTTATCTCCTCGTCTAACAGGGAAACAGGGAAACGGAATGAAATCTGCACCTGGATAAACATCCTTCAGGAACTCTTGCCGCTCATCGAAGTAAACTACTTTATCCCATGGAAGCTGATAAAACCGTGCTTCCTCCGGTAGCTTATCTTCGTGAACGATATGAACCGTTCTCGCTCGATTTCTTATCATAGGAAAGATCATTGCGAGCTGCTCTAAGGGTAGAGTCCTCAGGTCCTCCACTACAAATATGTCGAACTCTGATGTAAGCATTGGCCTTGGGTCCAGGGAGTTTTTGCCAAAGCATCTTATTACATAACTCTCGTCTTTACCCGTCGTAAATCTGTCTTCCCTAAAGTCATCCCTAAGAAAGCTGAATACGGTCACTTTATGCCCCATCTCACGCCAGGCATTCACCAGCGCTTTTGCATGCACCGCAGCACCTGTTTCGTCATTCCAGTGTGTCATCATTGCAATCTTCATTCGTTCTTCACAACAGTAAATAATAAATTAGAAGAGGCTATATAAAGTTTGTTCTTGATTCTTTTCTAACTAAATAGTCATCCCAAAAATTACTATTTATTACTGGAATGCCCCTAATATAAACTTTTTACCGTCTCCCTGAAATATCTTCAAACAACCCTATAAATTCAGTTGCGATTTTTTCCGCTGAATTCGCCCTGGCGTATTGCTCCGCATGCCACAAAACCTCGCGCTTGTAATCCTCTTCCTCTATGAGCCTAATAACTTTATCCTTTAACTCTTTCCTATCTCTATATTTTACTACCTCTTTGCCCATTAGTTCTACATATCTCACATCTGGAGCGACAATAGGCGTGAGCGCGCCCAAACACTGGCAAAGCGTGCTGGAGACTACAATGTAGTCTGTTTCCCTCTTTGGCCACAGAAAGACATCAGATGCATGCAGATACCGGTATATCTCCTCATATTTGAGTCTGCCACGTTGAACCTCTAAGGACTCACTTGTCGGTGGTATATCACCGTAAGACCGAAGTATCAAATATTTCAGGTCGTATTTTCCTTTTAATTCGTTCACTAACCACAGATAATCCGAATACGCATATAGAGGCTCTTTTCCAAAGGAGAATAGAATAGTCTTTCCGTCAGGAATATCAAGTTCTTCTCTTGCTCGTTTTTTATCGCCTTTAACCACCATACGACAGGGAAAAGGGATTATATGGATTTTATCCTCTGGATATTTATCCGTGAGCATGTTTTCAAATCGCGAGTCAAAGCATACAACAGCATCGAAGTTTAGCTTATAGAGGCTTTCGCATACCGGCAGTTTCCCAAGATGCCATACAAGCACTTTCTTTGCTTCTATCCTTGGAAACATCTCTATCAGAGCTGGAATGGGTAGCAGTTCTAACCCCTGGATAACGAGTACATCGTAATCTTCTTTATACAGCCTTTCAGTTATCCAACCGTTTTTTCCGATAGTCTCTGGCTGCTCATAGCCACGAATTACAAACTCATCATCTACTTTCTCTATGGGATTGTGATGCCAGTCAGTGGCGGATTCTAAAGTAGGGGCAAATACAGTGAGATCATGCCTTTTCACCCATTCCCGTCCCACGAGTTCTGCATGTGCAGATATGT